>NZ_LGHK01000084.1 GCF_001908235.1 Bradyrhizobium sp. NAS96.2 | reverse complement strand
GCCCCGGTCGCCGAGCTGATGGACTGCATCGGCGTGCGCCACCCTGCTCCGCCGGCCGCGACCACGCCGGCGCGCCCGCCTGGCGTCGCCGAGATCGACCGCGCGATCCGCAAGACCGGCGCGCATCTGCTCGGATCGTTCGGGAAGAACGGCTTCATCCCGACCTACGCCGCCTTCAACCTGATCGGCGACGCCGACATCGGCGGGCGCGAGATGCTGATGGCGCTGACCGGGCTGAACGCGCGCGGCTACAAGAACTCGACCTTGCTGTTCGGCCTGGCGCGGATCTTCATCGCGCATTCGCCGGCGCGTACGCTGATCAACCCGCCATGGCGCGGCATCGCCGAGCCGATGTGGGAGCCGGTGCAGATCCGCCACCGCTCGGCCTATTACGACGCCTTCTTCACCGAGGCGCTGCTGGGCTTTGTCGAGACCGGGCTTGCGTCAGCGGATGAGGCAGGCGCGGCGCGGCGCGCGATCGCCGACATGGTGGACTTTTGTCTCAAGACCAGCGCCGAGGAGGTGCCGTCGCATGACGGCTCCAATGTGCGGGTGATCACGGCGCTCGCGCCGGGGCGCCATCCGCGCTTCTCGCGCTTCTTCGCCCAGATCAAGCAGGACCTCGGCTTCGGCATCTACGTGCCCGACTGCGACACCACCGCGTGTTCGTTCTCGGCCGCAACGCAAGCCGGCTCCGACGATCCGATCCTGCAGCAGCCGCTGCTCGATTTCTACCGCGGCTATCAGGTCCGCGCCGGCGCCAACGAGCCTGTTGTCACCGTGCCGCTCAACGACAACATCGACTATGAGGGCGGCGTCGTCACCTGGATCGACAATCTCGCGGGCGAGCGGCCGTATGGAAACGATCTCGACCCGACGCTGAACCTCGACATCCTCGAGGTCTCGTTCCGCAACCTCGCCCGCTGGCAGATCATCGAGACGCCGCAACGGCTGGAGACGGTGCATCGCATCATCGCCTTCCAGAAGAATCTGGTCGAAAGCGGCGCGTTCAAAAATCCGCGCTCGCACATCTATTATCTGCCCGAGCTCTATTCGGCCTATTTCGGCCGCTGCTACGCCGCGTTCATCGCGCTGCCGCTTGCGGCGCAGCGCGTGATCGATCCCGGCAACGTGTTCGCACTGATCCGCGCCCGCGTGCTCGGCTATGTCCAGGGAGAGCTGATCACCCATGAGATGAACCCGTTCGATGCCGCGCTGGCGCTGATGGCGCTGGCGCATCTTGGCGCCGAGGTCACGAGCTTCACGCCGGCGCTGCACTGCATCGTGCAGGGCCTCGGCGAGGGCGGCCGCAAGGGCCCCTACAAGGCCTATGAGTGGAACAAGATGAAGACGCCGACGCGGATCCTGGTCGGCGGGCCCGAGGTGACGTCGGCGTTCGTGCTGATGGCCCTGGCGCTGGCGAGGAAGCGAATGGTGGTCGCGTAGTGGCAGCGTAGTCGCGTAGGATGGGTGGAGCGTAGCGATACCCATCAATTTTGTCCGCATGGTGAGATGATGGGTTTCGCTGCGCTCTACCGTCCTACGGACTTGTAGCCCGGATGGAGCGCAGCGAAATCCGGGGTCTTCCGCCGCGGACGCAGCTTCCCGGATTGCGCTGCGCTCCATCCGGGCTACTGAATCGAGGATGACGCGAAGTTGAAACTGGCGGAAACACGACACCACTGGCACGGATGCCCAATTGCCCGCACAATCCTTGGGCACGGAACGCCGAAAGTCCTTTGAACAAAAAGAACCGGGCCGGGAATGCCGATGTTCAAGACGCTGCTCACTGCTGGCCTGCTGCTGTCGCTGCCGACGCTGGCTGTCGCCGCCGACATCACTGGCGTGCCGAAGATCCGCGACGGCGACCAACTGATGATCGGCAGCGTCAAGATCCGGCTCGGCGGCATCGACGCACCGTCGACCGACCAGCTCTGCCTCAACACCAAGGGTGAGCGCTGGACCTGCGGCGTCGCCGCGCGCGACGAGCTGATCAAGCATGCCGGCCACAAGAGCTGGACCTGCCATGCCCGCTCGGTCGATCGCCGCGGCCGCACCATTGCGCGCTGCGAGGTCGACGGCGAGGACATCCAGAAGTGGATGGTCGAGAATGGCTGGGCACTGGCCTTCACCCGCATCTCGCACGACTACGAGCCGGACGAGAAAGCGGCGCGCGAGGCCAAGGCCGGGATGTGGCAGGGCGCGTTCATCGCGCCGTGGGACTGGCGCGTGCGCAACAAGAAGACCACCGTGCTCGGCGCGGTGAAGCCGCCGGAGGGCGCCAACGCGATCCTGCTCGCCTCGGCCTCCGGCCCGGTGGCGCCCTCGCCCGACTGCACCATCAAGGGCAATGTCAACCGCTCCGGCGAATGCATCTTCCATCAGCGCAGCAGCCGCTGGTACGCCAAGATCGAGATGAAGATTTCGAAGGGCACGCGCTGGTTCTGCTCGGTCGAGGAAGCCGAAGCCGCCGGCTGCCGCGAGACGCGGCGCTAACGCTTGATCGAATGAGATTGACGTGCAGCCGCATCGGCGATGCGCCCCCTCTCCCGCTTGCGGGGGAGGGCCGGGGTGGGGGTATCACCGCTCGCGACACTCGTTATGAGGAGAGAGCCCCCACCCGGATTGCATCTTCGATGCAATCCGACCTCCCCCGCAAGCGGGAGAGGTAAGGAGAGCTTCGTGACCGATGTCGAGATCAACCCGCCTTCCGCGCGCCGGCGCAGCCGCCTCCGGCAAGCGGAGATGCTGCTGCTGTTCGTGCTGGTCATCTACCTGATCGCGGCCTATCTGGTGCTGCCGGCGCTGTGGACGCACTACGAACACCAGAAGGGCCTCGCCAATTTGCCGATGGTGACCCGCACCGCGCAGGACATTCCCGGCGACCCGATGAATGTCGGGCTGATCGGCGACACCAAGGACGTGGTCTGCGCGATGCACGAGGCCGGCTGGTTTCCCGCCGATCCGGTCACGCTGAAATCCTCGATCGAGATCGTCGGCTCCGTGCTGCTCGATCGTCCCTACAAGGATGCGCCGGTGAGCAATTTGTTCTATCTCGGCCGCCGCGAAGACCTCGCCTTCGAGCGGCCGGTTGGAACGAGCGCGGATCGCCGCAACCATGTCCGGTTCTGGAAAGTGCTTGACCAGGGTCAGGAGAAGCGCCCGGTGTGGCTTGGCGCCGCGACGCTCGACCGCAGCGTCGGCGTCAGCCACTACACCGGAGCGGTGACCCATCACATCGCGCCTGACCTCGACGCCGAACGTGCGCTGCTCGCCACCGACCTCGAGTCCGCCGGCATGGTCACGGCGAAGTACCAGGTCACGGGCATCGGCCCGACCTTCGACGGGCACAATGGCGGCGGCGATCTCTATTACACCGACGGCGAAATCTGGGTGCTGCGGCTGGTCGAAGCCTGCAGCAAGAACCATGGCGCCGTCGCACAGATCCCGAGCCCCGCTGCGACCGAGTTCAAGGACCAGATCTGGCGCGCGGTGGTCGAATCGATTGGCAAATAAGGGAGTGCCCCGCGCTTTTGGAAACGCTGGATTGCTTCGACCTGCTCGCAATCCGCGCTGCGATGGAATATTCTCTCCCCTTGACCCCTCACACGCATGATTTGCGCGCTTTACCCAAAAGGAACAGGACGATGACCGTTCGCGCGGGCCGGGAATTTCTGGCCATCCCCGGGCCCACCACGATGCCTGATCAGGTGTTGCAGGCGATGCACCGCCCGGCGCTCGACATCTACTCCAGCGAGATGGTCGAACTGACCGAGAGCCTGCTGCGTGATCTCTCGAACCTGTTCGCCACCGCGGGCAAGTCCTACATCTACATCTCCAACGGCCACGGCGCCTGGGAGGCGACGCTCTCCAATGTGCTGTCGCGCGGCGACAAGATACTGGTGCTGGAGAGCGGGCGCTTCGCGATCGGCTGGGGCACGGCCGCTGCGGCAATGGGCGTCGAGGTCGAGGTGCTGAAGGGCGACTGGCGCCGTGCCGTGCGACCGGCCGAGGTCGAGGAACGGCTGCGGCGCGACAAGGAGCATAAGATCAAGGCGATCCTGGTGGTGCAGGTCGACACGGCTTCGGGCGCCTATAACGACATCGAGGCGATCGGCAAGGCGATCAAGGCCGCCGGCCACCCCGCATTGTTCATGGTCGACACCGTGGCCTCGCTCGGCTGCATGCCGTTCGAGATGGACAAATGGTATGTCGACATCGCAATGAGCGGCTCCCAGAAGGGCCTGATGACGCCGCCCGGCCTCGGCTTCGTCGCCGCCAGTGATCGCGCCTGGGACGCCCACAAGAAGGCCGATCTGCGCACGCCCTATTGGGACTGGACCGAGCGCGAAGGAAGCGAGCACTACCGCAAATATGCCGGCACCGCGCCGGTGCATCTGCTGTTCGCGCTGCGCGAGTCGATCAACATGCTGCACGCCGAAGGCCTGCAGAACGCCTTCGAGCGGCACCGGCTGCTCGGCGAAGCCGTGCGGCGCGCGGTTGCGGTCTGGGGCGAGGGCCAGGTGCTCGGCTTCAACATCGCCGAGCCCAGTGAGCGCTCCAACACGGTGACGACCGTGACCGTGAAGGGCGCCGATCCCGCTGCGATCCAGCGCTATGCCAAGGAGAAATGCGGCGTGGTGCTCGGCACCGGCATCGGCGATCTGCAAGGCCAGGCCTTCCGCATCGCGCATATGGGCCACGTCAACGCGCCGATGATCCTCGGCACGCTCGGCGTCATCGAGGTCGCGCTGACAGCGCTGAATATCCCGCACGGCAAGGCCGGCGCCGACGCCGCCATCCAGTGGCTCGGCGAGAACGTGAAGGCGTAGCGGGCGACAATCGCAAGTCGAAATCGCAGGCGCGCGCTCGACCCGTCACCCTGAGGAGCCGCGCTATGCGCGGCGTCTCGAAGGGTCGACGGCCGAGCTGCCGGCGCGAAGCAGACATGGTCGCGCCGAGAAAGCGGGGCCGTCGATCCTTCGAGGCTCGCTCCGCTCGCACCTCAGGATGACGGAACGAACAGCAGCCACGACTTATTGAGAAGGCACGAACACTTTTCGTCGTCATCGTTTTCCGCTTTACTGCCGGCAACAGCCGGGCCCTGATCCCTGCGAACAACAAAATGGAGGGATCGCTTGGCATCGGTGGAATTGCGCGGCCTGGTCAAGCGGTTTGGATCGTTCGTCGCGGTCGATGACGTCTCATTGACCATCGATCACGGGCAGCTGGTCTGCCTGCTCGGGCCGTCGGGCTGCGGCAAGACCACGACGCTGCGGCTGATCGCCGGGTTCCTCGAGCCATCCGACGGCGAGATCCGCGTCGGCGACCGCGTGGTGTCATCGAGAGCGCGCACGCTGCCGCCCGAGCAGCGCAACATGTCGATGATCTTCCAGAGCTACGCGCTGTGGCCGCATATGACGGTGGCCGAGAACATCGTCTATGGGCTGCGCCTGCGCAAAATGGACCGCGACACCATCGCGAAGAAGCTCGCCGCGATCCTGACGACGACCAAATTGGGACCGCTGGCGCTGCGCTACCCCGGCGAGCTGTCCGGCGGTCAGCAGCAGCGCGTCGCGCTGGCCCGCGCGCTGATTGTCGGACCCGAGACGCTGCTGCTCGACGAGCCGCTCTCCAACCTCGATGCCAATCTGCGCGAGGAGATGCGGTTCGAAATCCGCCGCCTGCACGACGAATATCGCTACACCACCGTCTACGTCACCCACGACCAGTCCGAGGCGATGACGACCGCCGACATGATTGCTGTCATGAACGCCGGCAAGATCGACCAGCTCGGCAGCCCCGAGGATATCTATGCGCGGCCGGAGTCCGAATTCGTCGCGCGTTTCATCGGCGCGGCCAATGTCATCAAAGGCACCGCGCGCGATGCGACGCATGTCGAGTTCGCCGGCGCGACGCTGGAAGTGGTCGGGGCGAGGCTCACCGCCGGCCAGAGTGCGCCGGTTGCGATCCGCCAGCATGAAATCCAGCTCTCGACGCAACCACCCGCCGCCGCGCCGAACACGCTCAAGGCCATCGTGACGCGGCAGGTCTATCTCGGCATGAACCGCGACTATATGGTGGAAACATCAGACGGCACCTCGCTGCGGGTGACCACGCCGACCGAAACCGCAGTCGAGAAAGGCAGCGAGGTCTGGCTGACACTGCCGCCCGAGTGCTGCCGGGCACTCAGCCGATAACAACAAGAAACGGAGGGACGCGATGCGGAAGACAATTTCCAGACGCGATGTCCTGAAAGGCTCGGCAGCGCTTGCGGCCGGCGCGGTGTTCGCGTCGCCCGCGCACGCCGCGGCGCCCGAGCCGACCGCGATCACACCCGACTTGGTCGCAGCCGCGACCAAGGAAGGCAAGCTCGTGTTCTATTCGTCGATGGACCTTCCGGTCGGTGAAAAACTCGGCAAGGCGTTCGAGTCCGCATATCCAGGGGTCACGGTGCAGATCGAACGCTCCGGTTCGGAGCGGCTGTTCCAGCGCGTGGCACAGGAATTCGATTCCAACATCCACGCCGCCGACGTCGTCAACAGCGCCGATGCCTCGCACTTCATTCCCTGGAAGAAGAGCGGCTGGCTGATGCCGTTCGTCCCCGAGGACGTCGCCAGGCATTTCCCGGATAGCTATCGCGAGCCGGACGGCATGGCCGTCACCACGCGGCTGTGGCTGTCCTCGATCGCCTACAATACCAATCTGGTGAAGGCCGAGGATGCGCCGAAGAGCTTTGCCGACCTGCTCGATCCGAAGTGGATCGGCAAGATGGTGAAGGGCCATCCGGCCTATAGCGGCACCATCATGACCACCACGTTCCAGATCGTGCGCGAGCTCGGCTGGCCGTATCTGGAGAAACTCTCCAGGCAGCGCGTGATGCAGGTGCAGTCCTCGACCGATCCGCCGAAGAAGCTCTCGCTCGGCGAGCGCGCTGTCATGGCCGACGGCAATGAATACGGCATCGTGCTGCTCAAGGAGGCCGGACAACCGGTCGAACCGGTCTATCCGACCGAGGGCACGCCGACGATCTCGGGTCCCACCGGCATCTTCGCCACAGCGCCGCACCCGAACGCCGCAAAACTGTTCCAGGCCTGGCTGCACACCCGCGAGACCCAGCAGTTCTTCGTCGACTTCACCGGGCAACATTCGGTGCACGCCCAGGTGCAGCCCAAGGCCGGACGGCGCAAGCTCGCCGACATCGAGCTGATGAAGGAGGATCCGGCGGGAGTGGAAGCGATGACCGAAGAGATCAAGACGCGCTATGCGCGGCTGTTTCGGGTGTGAGGAATGAAAGCGGCAGGGCACGCTTCCTTGCCTCGCCCCGCTTGCGGGGAGAGGCCGACGCGTATCGCAAGATGCGCGGCGGGTGAGGGGGACTCTCCGAGCATTCGATATCCGTGTAGACAGCCCCTCACCCCAACCCTCTCCCCGCAAAGAGCGGGGAGAGGGGGGAAGAGACATGAGATGACCTGGTCGATCATCGCCCGCGACAGCGCCACCGGCCAGCTCGGCATCGCCGTCGCGACGCGGTTCTTCGCGGTCGGCGCGCTGGTACCGCACATCGCGCCCGGGATCGGCGCCATCGCGACGCAGGCGCTGGTCAATCCGTATTACGGCATCGACGGCCTCGCGCTGCTGCGGGGCGGCAAGAGCCCGCATGACGTGATCGCGGCGCTGCTCGCGCCTGACGGCGGCCGCGAGAGCCGGCAGGTGCATGTCATCGACGCCAAGGGCCGCATCGCCGCGCATTCCGGCAAGGATTGCATCGATTGGTTCGGCCATATCGCGGGCGACGGCTTCTCGATCGCCGGCAACATGCTGACCGGGCCCGCGGTGCTCGACGAGACCGCGCGCGTCTATGCCGCGAATGAAGGGCTTCCGTTCGCGGAGCGGCTGATCAAGGCGATGTTCGCCGGCGAAGCAGCCGGCGGCGACAAGCGCGGCAAGCAGTCGGCGGCGCTTCTGATCCACGGCACCGAAGAATGGCCGTTGCTCGACCTACGGGTCGACGACCACGCCGATCCCCTGCGCGAGCTGGAACGGCTGGAAGCGGTCAGCCGCGAGCACTGGGTGCCGTTCCGGAGCTTCATGCCGACCCGCGCCAACCCGGCCGGAACCAGCGACCGCGCCAAGATCGACGCCGGCATCGCAGCGGCATCCAAGAGCCGCGAATGACCGCCGGCCCGCTGATCGAGATCGAGGGCCTGCGCGTCACCTTCCAGGGCGACGACGGCCGCACCACGCATGCCGTCGACAGCGTCGACCTCTCCGTCGCCAACGGCGCCACGCTCGGTCTGGTCGGCGAGTCCGGCTGCGGCAAGAGCGTGACCTCGCTCGCGATCATGGGGCTGCTGCCGAAGCAGTCCGCCGCGGTCTCCGGTTCGATCCGCTTCGATGGCTTCGACCTGCTCGACGTGCCGGATGCGACGCTGCGCGACCTGCGCGGCAATCGCCTTGCCATGATCTTCCAGGAGCCGATGACCTCGCTCAACCCGAGCTTCACCATCGGAGACCAGATCACCGAGACGATTCTGCGCCACCGCGGCGGCTCCCGCCGCGCGGCGCGCGAACGCACCATTGAGCTACTGCGCCGCGTTCACATCCCCTCGCCCGAGAAGCGCATCGACGAGTTTCCGCACAAGCTGTCCGGCGGCATGCGCCAGCGCGTGATGATCGCGATGGCGCTGGCCTGCGACCCGCAGCTCTTGATCGCCGACGAGCCGACCACCGCGCTCGACGTCACGCTGCAGGCGCAGATCCTCGACCTGATGCGCGAGCTGAAGGCCGCGAGCGGTGCGGCGATCATCCTGATCACCCACGATCTCGGCGTCGTCGCCGAGGTCTGCGACGAGGTCGCGGTGATGTATGCCGGCGAGATCGTCGAGCGCGCGCCGGTGGATGAGCTATTTGCCAATCCGCAGCATCCCTACACGGTCGGCCTGCTCGGCTCGATCCCGCGGCTTGACCGCCGCACCAGCCATCTCGCCACCATCGAGGGCATGGTGCCGAACATGGCGAACCCGCCGGCCGGCTGCCGCTTCGCCGCGCGCTGCCCGTTCGTGGAGAATGCCTGCACCAAATCCCCACCGCCGCTGGCGATGCTGAGCGCGACCCACGCCTCGCGCTGCATCCGCGCGCCGCTGGAACGGCTGGTGTCATGACCGCGCTGCTCGAGGTCGAAGGGTTGGTGAAGCATTTCGTCGCCGAGCGCTCGGTGTTCGGGCGGCCGACCGCCCATGTGAAGGCGGTCGACGGCGTCAGTTTCACGGTCGAGGCCGGCAAGACGCTGGCGCTGGTCGGCGAATCCGGCTGCGGCAAGTCCACCGTGAGCCGGCTGGTGCTGCGGCTGATCGAACCGGACACCGGCCGTACCCGCTTCGAGGGCCGCGACCTCGGCACGCTCAACGCCGAGCAGCTGCGCGCGTTCCGCCGCGACGCCCAGCTGATCTTCCAGGACCCTTACGCCTCGCTCAACCCGCGCATGACGGTGAGCCAGATCCTGACGGAGCCGCTGGCGCTGCATAATCTCGTGCCGGCGGGGAGCCGCCGTGAACGGGTCGATGAGCTGTTGCGGCTGGTCGGGCTCGAGCCGCGCTTCGCCCGCCGCTATCCGCATGAATTCTCCGGCGGCCAGCGCCAGCGCATCGCGATTGCCCGCGCGCTCGCGGTCGAGCCCAAGCTGATCATCTGCGACGAGCCGGTGTCGGCGCTCGATGTCTCGATCCGCTCGCAGATCCTGAACCTGCTGCGCGACCTGCAGGATCGCCTGAGGCTCGCCTACATCTTCGTCTCGCACGATCTGGCCGTGGTGAAGCACATCGCCGACCGCGTCGCCGTGATGAATCTCGGCACCATCGTCGAGACCGCGGACGCGCATGCGCTGTTCGCCGCCCCCCGCCATCCCTATAGCCGCGCATTGCTATCGGCGATCCCGGTGCCGAAGCCGCGCGCCAAGCGCAGCCGAATCGTGCTGGAGGGCGAGCTGCCGAGCGCGCTCAATCCGCCCTCCGGCTGCCGCTTCCATACCCGCTGCCCCTATGTGATCGCGCGCTGCCGCAGCGAGATTCCGCAATTGCTGGCAGACAGCACAGGCCACGCCACGGCCTGTCACCGCACCGCGGAGCTACCGCCCGGGGAGAACATCGTTCCCGCCGACGGCGGCTTCTCGCCGTCGCTGGAGAAATTGGTCGCGGCCTTCAGCGGGACAGCGGAAGGGGCCGGCTACGGCGGGGTTGGTAAGGTCGGGATGGGGCTGCAAGCATGATGATGGGGAGTTGCGCGATGAGGATGTTTCGTTTGGCGGCGACCGTCGCCGCCCTGCTGCTGTCGCTGGCGGCCAGCGCCCAAGTCCAGGCCGAAGCCCAGAGCACGCTGCGGATCGGCCTTGCCGAGGATCCCGACGTGCTCGATCCGACCATGGCACGCACCTATGTCGGCCGCATCGTATTCGCGGCGCTGTGCGACAAGCTGTTCGACATCGACGAGAAGCTGAACATCGTGCCGCAGCTCGCGCTGTCGCACGAGACCTCCGCCGACGGCAAGGAGGTCACGATCAAGCTCAGGCCGGGGGTCAAATTCCAGGACGGCGAGCCGTTTGATGCGGAGGCGGCCAAGTTCTCGCTGGAGCGGCATCTGACCTTCCCCGGCTCGTTCCGTAAGCCGGAGCTTGCCAGCATCGATCATATCGACGTCGTAGATCCCCTGACCATCAAGCTGGTGCTCAAGGCGCCGTTCTCGCCGCTGATCGCGCAGCTCACCGACCGCGCCGGCATGATGGTGTCGCCCAAGGCCGCGAAGGCCGCCGGCGACAAGTTCGGCCTGCATCCGGTCTGCGCCGGTCCCTACAAATTCGTCGAGCGCGTGCAGCAGGACCGCATCGTGCTGGAGAAGTTCGCCGACTACTGGAACAAGGACAACGTCTTCATCGACCGTGTCGTCTATCTGCCGATCGTCGACGCAACCGTGCGGCTCGCGAACCTCAAGTCGGGCGGGCTCGACCTGATCGAACGCGTGCTCGCGACCGACCTCAAGGACGTGCGCGCGGATTCGCGCCTGAAGGTGTCGAGCGCGATCGAGCTCGGCTATCAGGGCGTCACGCTCAACATCGGCAAGGACAAGGCCAAGGGTCCCCTCAGCCAATCCGCCAAGGTCCGGCAGGCACTCGATCTGTCGATCGACCGCGAGGCGATCAACCAGGTCGTCTTCAACGGTGAGTTCAAGCCCGGAAACCAGTGGGTCAGCCCGGATCATCCGTATTACCAGAAGGATTTTCCGATCCGTCCCCGCGACGTCGAAAAGGCCAAGGCGCTGCTGAAGGAAGCCGGCGTGACGCCGCCCGTCAGCGTCGACTTCATGGTGCCGAAGGGACCGGAGACCGAGGCCACTGCGCAGGTGATGCAGTCGATGGCGGCCGAGGCCGGCTTCGACCTGAAGATCCGCGTCACCGAATTCGCGACCTCGCTGAAGCAGGCCGAAGCCGGCGAATACCAGGCCTATATGCTAGCCTGGAGCGGCCGCATCGATCCCGACGGCAATTCCTACGTCTTCCTGCACAAGGACGCGCCGCAAAACTACAGCGCCTGGGCCAATCCCGAGGCCGACAAGGCGCTCGACGATGCCCGCCTCACCACCGACATGGCGCAACGCAAGGCGATCTACGCCAGGCTGACGAAGCTCGAGCTGGAGGATGAAGCCATTCTCTATATCTACCATCGCCGCATCATCATCGCGCACACGACAAAGCTCGACGGCTACAAGCAGATGCCGGACGGCCTCGTGCGCGTGGTCGGATTGAAGCTGAAATGATCGCGCCCGTGTTCGGGACACGAGCGTCGTCATGCTGAACTTCCTCGCCAAGCGGCTGGTTCAGATCGTCCCGACGCTGTTCTTCGTCTCGGTGCTGATCTTCTCGCTGCAGCATCTGCTGCCCGGCGATCCGGCACTGGTGATGGCCGGCGAGGAGCGCGATCCTGCCGTGATCGCGCAGATCCGCGCCCAGTACCATCTCGATCAGCCGATCCCGGTGCAATATCTCTACTGGATCAAGGGCGTGCTGTCGGGCGATTTCGGCGAGTCCTTGCGCAACAAGATGCCGGTGCTGGAGCTGATCGCGCAGAAGCTGCCGGTGACGCTGCAGCTCGCGGCGATGGCGATCGTGATCGCGTTCATGATCGGGATTCCCGCGGGCATCGTCTCGGCGGTGAAGAAGGGCACCGCCTGGGATTACGGTGCAAACCTGTTCGCGCTGTGGGGTATCTCGACGCCGAACTTCTGGCTCGGCATCATGCTGATCTTCCTGTTCTCGATCGAACTGGGTTGGCTGCCGGCCTCCGGCTATGTGCCGCTCACCGAGAACTGGCGCGCCAGCATCGCCGCCACCATCATGCCGGCCTTCGTGCTCGGCAACGCGATCGCCGCGATCCTGATGCGGCACACAAGAAGCGCCATGCTGCAGGTGCTGGAGAGCGACTATGTCCGCACTGCGCGCGCCAAAGGCCTGTCCGAACGCACGGTCATCCTCAAGCATGCGATGCGCAACGCGCTGACGCCGATCATCACGCTCGGCGCGCTCGAGCTAGGTACGCTGTTGTCAGGGGCGGTACTTACTGAGCAGATCTTCTCGATCCCGGGCTTCGGCAAGCTGATCGTCGATGCCGTGTTCAACCGCGACTATGCCGTGGTGCAGGGCGTGGTGCTGACGACAGCGACGATCTACATCACGCTCAACCTGATCGCCGATATCGCCTACATCCTCGTCAACCCGCGGCTGAGGGGCTGACCGGATGACGGACACAACGCTCGGGACATCAGCTTCGCTTGCCGCCGCCGAGACGCTGGAGAGCCCGGCGCGGCGCGCCTGGCGGCGGCTGATTCGGCGCAAGGGCGCGGTGCTCGGCCTCGTCGTGATCGCGCTGTTCATCCTGCTCGCAATCTTCGCACCGCTGATCGTGCCCTATGATCCGATCGCGACCAGCTGGTCGCTGGTGCGCAAGGCGCCGTCGCTGCAGCACTGGTTCGGCACCGACGAGCTCGGCCGCGACGTGCTCGCGCGCGTCGTGTTCGGCGCCCGCGCCTCGCTGCTTGCCGGCGTGATCTCGGTCGGTATTGCGCTTGCGATCGGCGTGCCGCTTGGCCTCGTCGCCGGCTATCGCGGCGGCTTCATCGATGGGCTGATCAGCCGCATCACCGATGCGATGCTGGCCTGCCCGTTCCTGATCCTGGCGATCGCGCTCGCCGCGTTCCTCGGGCCGAGCCTCGGCAATGCGATGATCGCGATCGGCGTCTCGGCCACCCCGATCTTCATCCGCCTGACCCGCGGCCAGGTGATGAGCGTCAAGGTCGAGGACTATGTCGAGGCGGCACGCGCCATGGGCAATCCGCGCTGGCGCATCGCGCTGGTCCACATCCTGCCCAACATCCTGCCGGCGCTGCTGGTGCAGGCCACGCTGTCGATCGCGGCCGCGATCATCGCCGAGGCCGCGCTGTCCTTCCTCGGCCTCGGCCAGCAGCCGCCGGCGCCATCCTGGGGCAGCATGCTCAACGCCGCGCAGCGCTTCCTGACCAGCGCGCCGTGGATGGCAATCTGGCCGGGACTTGCAATCTTCCTGGTCGTGCTATCGTTCAATTTGGTCGGCGACGGCCTGCGCGACGCGCTCGATCCGAAGGCGCGGTGAGCACATTGTCCTTCTGCGCTGCGAGTGCTCAATCCTCCCCGTCATCCTGAGAGCCTGACTGAAAAAGGGGTGAGTGACCTGAGTGGGGTGTGATTCCATCGGATTTGCAAAGATTCGAGGGAGAGCACGATGCCCTGGACTGAGATCACTCGGGAGCAATATCGGCGGGACGAACTGCGTTATGCAAGCGATATGACCGATGCGGAATGGGCGCTGATCAG
>NZ_LGHK01000083.1 GCF_001908235.1 Bradyrhizobium sp. NAS96.2 | reverse complement strand
GCACCCCTTCCCTACTTACCTTCCTCACAGSAGGACTACCCCAATGCGGGAAATCAAACTCCAGGACCTCAAATCTAAAACGCCCGCCGAGCTCGTCTCGTTTGCGGAAGAGAACGGGGTCGAGAATGCCAGCACCATGCGCAAGCAGGAGCTGATGTTCGCAATTCTTAAAAACCTCGCCGCCGCCGAGACCGACATTGTCGGCGAGGGCGTCGTGGAGGTGCTGTCCGATGGCTTCGGCTTCCTTCGTTCGCCCGACGCGAACTATCTGCCCGGCCCTGACGACATCTACGTTTCGCCGTCGCAGATCCGCCGTTTCGGCCTGCGCACCGGCGACACGATCGAAGGCCATATTCGCAGCCCGAAGGAAGGCGAACGCTATTTCGCGCTGCTGAAGGTCAACACGCTCAATTTCGAAGACCCGGAAAAGTCGAAGCACAAGGTCAATTTCGACAACCTCACGCCGCTGTTTCCCAATCAGCGTTTCCGCATGGAGCTTGAGGATTCCACCAAGAAAGATCTTTCTGCCCGCGTGATCGACATCGTCGCGCCGATCGGCAAGGGCCAGCGCGCGCTGATCGTGGCGCCGCCGCGCACCGGCAAGACCGTGCTGATGCAGAACATCGCGCACTCCATCACCGCCAATCATCCTGATTGCTATTTGATCGTGCTTCTGATCGACGAGCGTCCGGAAGAAGTCACCGACATGCAGCGTTCGGTGAAGGGCGAGGTGGTGTCGTCGACCTTCGACGAACCCGCCGTGCGCCACGTCCAGGTCGCCGAGATGGTGATCGAGAAGGCCAAGCGCCTGGTCGAGCACGGCCGCGACGTCGTGATCCTGCTCGATTCGATCACCCGCCTCGGCCGCGCCTACAACACCGTCGTGCCGTCATCCGGCAAGGTGCTGACCGGCGGTGTTGACGCCAATGCGTTGCAGCGCCCGAAGCGCTTCTTCGGTGCCGCGCGCAACATCGAGGAGGGCGGTTCGCTGACCATTATCGCGACCGCGCTGGTCGATACCGGCAGCCGCATGGACGAAGTCATTTTCGAAGAGTTCAAGGGAACCGGTAACTCCGAACTGATCCTCGACCGCAAGGTCTCGGACAAGCGGACCTTCCCGGCGATCGATATCGCCCGCTCCGGCACCCGCAAGGAGGAGCTCATCACCGATCCGCAGGTGCTGAAGAAGATGTACGTCCTGCGCCGCATCCTCAATCCGATGGGCACCATGGACGCGATCGACTTCCTGCTCGACAAGCTCCGGAACACGAAGAGCAATTCGGAATTCTTCGATTCCATGAACACCTGAGGCCAAGGTCGAATAGAGGCCGAAGAGAACAGGGCGCTCCGCACAATCGGGGCGCCTTTTTTCATGCTGCGGATTTGCTGCAGCAAAGTGCAGTATGAATCGAGCTCGGTCAGTGCGCCGAATATTCATGTAACCGACTGATATAATTTATATTTATGATTTAGGTTTCAGCGCAAGCCGGCAGAACCGCAGCAAAATTGCTGCGTGGCTGATGCAATGAAACTCGGCTATGCTGCAATGCAGCATTCCGCAATATTGCATGCGAAATGGAAGCGGCATTGCCTTTGCCGATTGGCTTGGGAAGAAATAGGCAATGCATCCGCGCGACCAAACCATCTTCGCTTTATCCTCCGGACGGCCGCCGAGCGCGATCGCCATTGTCAGGCTGTCTGGCCCAATGGCCGCGTCGGTCATTGAAGGACTGACGGGCAAGATGCCGGCCCCGCGAGTGGCGACCCGCGCGCTGCTCCACAATTCAAAGCCTGAGCCAATCGATGACGCGGTCGTGCTCTGGTTCCCAGGCCCGGCAAGTGCGACCGGCGAGGACGTTGCCGAATTCCATGTCCATGGTGGACGCGCGGTGCTGTCGGCGACGTTCGATGCCATCGCCGCGTTCGACAACGTCCGGCCGGCTGAACCAGGCGAGTTCACCCGGCGGGCATTCGAGAACGGCAAGCTCGACCTGACTGAGGCCGAAGGTCTCGACGACCTGATTCACGCCGACACTGATCGCCAACGGCGCCAGGCGCTGCGACAGTTGAAAGGGCTGCTCGGCGATCGCGCCCGGGACTGGCGCGAGCGGATCATCGCGGCATCGGCGCTGATCGAGGCCGGCATCGATTTCTCCGACGAAGGCGATGTGCCGGCGGAGCTGATCGCGCCGGCGCTCGAGAAGGTCCGGGCGCTGCATGATGAGATCAGAGAAGTGCTAGCGGGGCAGGGCCAAAGCGAACGGCTGCGCGACGGTCTGGTGGTCGCGATCGCGGGTCCGCCGAATGTCGGCAAATCGACCCTGATCAATCAGCTCGCCAAGCGCGAGGTCGCAATTGTCTCGCCGTATGCCGGCACGACCCGCGACGTGATTGAGGTGCAGCTCGACCTCGACGGCTATCCGGTCACAGTCATCGACACCGCCGGGATCCGCGAGACGAATGACCCGGTGGAGCAGGAGGGTGTTCGCCGCGCCCGGGCCCGTGCCGCGGAAGCCGACCTCGTGCTTTGGCTGGCCGACAGCGGCACCGAGAAGGCGGGGCACGGTGGGACGACGCCGACCTGGCTGGTGCGAAACAAGATCGACCTGGTCAGGGCTCAGTCGGGCGAGGGTGGCAGCACCGCCGAATTCAGGATCTCGGCGGCCCGCGGTGATGGCCTCTCTGAGCTGATCACCGCACTGGTCGGTTTCGCCCACGACTATTTTGGAACCAGCGAAGGCGGTTTGATCAGCCGGGCCCGGCAACGCGGGTTGCTCGAGGAGACCGTCGACGCGCTTCAGCGCAGCATCGATGTGGTCGGGCAGGGTGAGGAGCTGGCGGCGGAGGAACTCCGCAGGGCGGCCACTTCACTCGGCCGTCTGCTCGGTCGGGTCGATGTTGAGGACATCCTGGACGTCATCTTCCGCGAGTTCTGCGTCGGGAAGTAGTCGGGGGCCGGACCTGTTTCACGTGAAACATGGTTTTGGATTGGTTAACGAGCGTCTCCCGTTTCACGTGAAACATTTGGCTTGGCGTGACCGCGCTTGTTTCACGTGAAACAGCTCCACCTGTCATTGTGAGCGGTCCGGATCGATCCATATTTCGCTCAGATGGTCGGGTCTCAGACAGCCGATCTCAACTTCGTTCTTCCGGCTTTCATCACTCCACGATAGAAGTCCCGCCATGATCTCCAGGGCAGACTCATTTGACGTCATCGTCATCGGCGGCGGCCATGCCGGCTGCGAGGCCGCGAGCGCCGCTGCCCGGATGGGCGCGCAGACGGCCCTGGTGACCCATCGTTTTGCAACCATCGGCGCGATGTCCTGCAACCCCGCCATCGGCGGGCTCGGCAAGGGCCATCTGGTCCGCGAAGTCGACGCTCTCGATGGTCTGATGGGCCGGGTCGCCGATGCCGGCGGTATCCAGTTTCGCATGCTCAACCGCCGGAAGGGTCCGGCCGTCCGCGGTCCCCGGGCTCAGGCCGACCGCAAGCTCTATGCGGCCGCGATGCAGGCGGCGATCACCGAGACCGCGAACCTCTCCGTCATCGAAGGCGAGGCGGATGAACTGATCGTCGTTGATGGGCGCGTGACCGGTATTCACCTGGGCGACGGCCGTCAGCTTTCCGCAGGTGCGGTTGTCATCACGACCGGCACCTTTCTGCGTGGTCTGATCCATCTCGGCGAGAAGAACTGGCCGGCGGGCAGGGTCGGCGAGGCACCAGCCATGGGCTTGTCTGCGTCGTTCGAGCGGGCAGGTTTCGTGCTCGGCCGGCTCAAGACCGGAACGCCACCGCGCCTCGACGGCACCACGATCGACTGGTCAACGGTCGAAATGCAGCCCGGAGACGAGCCGCCGGAGCCGTTTTCGGTCATGACGGACCGGATCACGACGGCGCAGATCCAGTGCGGCATCACGCGGACCACGCCGGCCACCCATGAGGTGATCCGGGCCAATGTGCACCGCTCGCCCATGTATTCCGGCCAGATCAAGAGCTCTGGACCGCGCTATTGTCCCTCGATCGAGGACAAGATCGTCCGCTTTGGTGATCGCGACGGCCATCAGATCTTCCTGGAGCCGGAAGGGCTCGACGACTCGACGGTCTATCCCAACGGCATCTCGACCTCGCTACCGGAGGAGGTCCAGCTCGCGATCCTTGCCAGCATCCCTGGCTTGGACCGGGTAAAGATGGTCCGGCCGGGCTATGCGATCGAATACGACCACGTCGATCCGCGCGAGCTCGATCCGACCCTCGAGACCAAGCGTCTGCGCGGGCTTTTCCTGGCCGGCCAGATCAATGGCACCACGGGATACGAAGAGGCGGCGGGGCAGGGCATCGTTGCCGGCCTCAATGCCGCTCTGGCCGCCAGTGGGACCGACCCGATCGTGTTCGACCGCGCTGACGGCTATCTCGGGGTCATGATCGACGACCTTGTGACCCGGGGGATCACCGAGCCCTATCGGATGTTCACCTCGCGCGCCGAGTATCGGCTGACGTTGCGGGCCGACAATGCCGACCAGCGGTTGACCGACAAGGGCATCGCGCTCGGATGCGTCGGAACGGCGCGCGCCGAACGCCACCGAACCAAGATGGCGGCGCTGGAAGCTGCGAAATTCTTGGCGAAGTCGCTTGCGATCACACCGAACGAGGCCGCCAAGCACGGGCTCGCCCTCAATCGCGACGGCAATCGTAGATCCGCCTTCGAGCTGCTGGCCTATCCCGAGATCGAATGGCCTGCGGTCCAGGCCATCTGGCCGGAGCTGTCGGCCATTGACCGTGCGATCGCGGTGCATCTCGAGATCGATGCGAAATACGATGTCTATCTGAAGCGCCAGACCGCCGACGTCGACGCCTTCCGGCGCGACGAGGGCTTGGTCTTGACCGATGTCGACTATGCCGACGTGCCCGGTCTTTCGAATGAAGCGCGGGCCAAGTTGCAGAAGGCGCAGCCGCGGACGGTCGGGCAGGCGGGACGGATCGATGGGATGACGCCGGCCGCGCTGGGTATTCTGGCCGCTTATCTGCGGCGCGAGGCGCGACGAAAATCGGCCAAGGCGACGGCCTGACGTTTCACGTGAAACAATGCGGCCTGACGCCGTCATTGCGAGGAGCGAAGCGACGAAGCAATCCATGTCTCCGCAAGCTGTGAGATGGATTGCTTCTCGGAGCTTGTCATCGGGCGCGCGTTCGCGCGACCCGTTGGCTCGCAATGACGGACACCAACCTGGCATTCAAGAGAATGGCTTCAGCCTCCCGTTCTGCAGACCTCCAAATCTCCGCAGCCGACAAAGCGGCGGCGCTGGCCCTCACCCCTGTTTCACGTGAAACGGAGGCGCGGCTCGATCGCTATGTCGCCCTCCTCCTGGAGTGGCAGGCCAAGACCAATCTCGTCGCGCCGTCCACGCTGCCGCATCTCTGGACCCGCCATATCTCCGATTCGCTACAACTCTTGAGCCTCGCGCCGACGGCAAAATCCTGGGTCGATCTTGGCAGCGGCGGTGGCTTCCCCGGCGTGGTGCTCGCCTGCGCTCTGGCCGAGACGCCGGGCACGCAGATCCATCTGGTTGAGCGAATCGCCAAGAAGGCCGCATTCTTGCGCGAGGCGATTCGGGTCACGGCGTCGCCGGGGACGGTGCATCTGGCTGATATCGGGGATACTGTGGATAGAATCGCGGGTCCCATCGATTGCGTCACCGCGCGGGCACTGGCTCCGTTACATCAACTGATCGGCTTTGCGGAGCCGTGGGTCAAAAAGGGCGCTAAAGCGCTGTTTTTGAAGGGTCAAGATGTAGAGGCCGAATTGACCGAGGCCACTAAATATTGGATTATTGAGCCAAAGCTACACTCCAGCCGGACCGGCGGACAGGGCTGGATCGTCGAACTCGGGTTAATCGAGCGGCGCTAGGGGACTCCGCAAGAGCAAATGGTATTTTGGTATGACTGTGATGGACGAGGTTTATCAAGGGGATAAGGCGCTCCAAGCGCCGGGCCATCCGCGCATCCTGTCGCTCGCCAACCAGAAGGGCGGCGTCGGCAAGACCACCACAGCGATCAATCTTGGTACCGCACTCGCTGCGATTGGCGAGCGCGTCCTGATCGTCGATCTCGATCCGCAGGGCAACGCCTCGACCGGTCTCGGCATTGATCGCCGCAACCGCAGCTGCTCGACCTACGACGTGCTGATCGGCGAAGCGCCGCTGCGCGATGCCGTGGTCGCGACCGCGGTGCCGCGGCTGCACATCGCCGCCTCCACCATGGACCTCTCCGGCCTCGAGCTCGAGCTCGGCACCACGCCGGGCCGCGCCTTCCGGCTGCGCGATGCGATCGCCGGATTGAACAACAACGTCTCGCCGGAAGCCGACTACACCTATGTGCTGATCGACTGCCCGCCCTCGCTCAACCTTCTCACCGTCAATGCGATGGCCGCGTCGGACGCGATCCTGGTGCCGCTGCAATGCGAGTTCTTCGCGCTCGAAGGTCTGTCGCAATTGCTGCAGACGGTGGAGCAGGTGCGCTCGACCCTCAATCCGACGCTGTCGATCCACGGTATCGTCCTGACCATGTTCGACTCGCGCAACAACCTCTCCAACCAGGTCGTTGCCGACGTGCGCCAGTTCATGGGCAACAAGGTGTACGACACCATGATCCCGCGCAACGTGCGCATCTCGGAGGCGCCGTCCTACGGCAAGCCGGTGCTGGTCTACGATCTCAAATGCGCCGGCAGCGATGCGTATCTCAAGCTCGCGACCGAAGTGATCCAGCGCGAGCGCGAGCTGCGCGCGCATTGATGGCAATGCGTAGGATGGGTGGAGCGAAGCGATACCCATCGCGGCACTGAATGAGAGTGATGGGTTTCGCTGCGCTCTACCCATCCTACAATCCAGATATCGAAGTTCGGAGTACTGCGTGTGAATCCAAGGGAGCTCGCAACAATGGCCGATGAAGCGCGTTCGCGACTGGGGCGCGGGCTGGCAAGCCTGATCGGAGATGTCGGCGGCGAGGCGGCCGCGCATGTCGAGCGGCCGCGCAACCAGCGCAAGGTGCCGATCGAATTCCTCAAGGCCAACCCGCGCAATCCGCGGCGCAGCTTCGCCGATGCCGAGCTCGGCGAGCTCGCCGATTCGATCAAGGCGCGCGGTGTGATCCAGCCGATCGTGGTGCGCGCGATCAAGGGCGCGCAGGACCGCTTTGAGATCATCGCCGGCGAACGCCGCTGGCGTGCCTCGCAACTGGCCGGCCTGCACGAAGTGCCGATCGTGCCGGTCGAGGTCTCCGATTCCGACGCGCTCGAGATCATGATCATCGAGAACGTGCAGCGCGAAGACCTCAACGCGATGGAGGAGGCGCTGGGTTATCACTCGCTCGCCGACGAGTTCAAACGCAGCCAGGAAGACATCGCCAAGATCGTCGGCAAGAGCCGCAGCCATGTCGCCAACATGATGCGGCTGACCAAATTGCCGAGCGAAGTGCAGGCGCTGATCTCGAAGGGCGATCTCTCCGCCGGCCACGCCCGCGCGCTGATCGGCGTGCCGGATCCGCTCGCGGCCGCGAAGCGCATCGTCGCCGAGGGCCTCAACGTCCGCCAGGCCGAGGCGCTGGCGCATGAAGAGGGCGTGCCGGAGCGCAAGCCGCAGAAGGCGCGCTCGGGCAGCGCGACCAAGGTCGACAAGGATGCCGATACGCTGGCGCTCGAGAAGCGCGTCAGCGATGCGCTCGGCCTGACCGTCACCGTGAGCCACCGCGATCCCGGCGGCACCGTCCAGATCAACTACCGCAACCTCGAACAGCTCGACGAAGTGGTGCGGCGGCTGGAAGGCGGCTAGTTTTTCCAATCTCTCTCCTCGTCATTGCGAGGAGCGATAGCGACGAAGCAATCCACCTGTCCCCATGTGCGGAGCGATGGATTGCTTCGCTTCGCTCGCAATGACGACCCCAAGACAGGACGATTTCATCCTCTTCGCTTCGCATTCACCGCGATCGAGAGCAGGGCGCGATGCGCGATCACGGCGGCGAGCGCGGCCTGCTTGCGCATGTCGAGCGCCGCGGTCGCAAGTTGATCGATGATGTTCACCAGCCGCTGCGGCGTAAAATTTCGTAGCGCGATCTCGACCGCGGGTTTGCGCGAGAAGTGCAGCCGCGGAAATCCGCCTTCGAGCACGGCTGACGCCGGGGTGCCGTCCGCGATCGCCAGCGCCGATTTGTGCAGCCACGCCGCCTGGCGCTGCGCGGCCGAGATGATCACGCCGGGATAGGTGCCGGCGACCATCGCCTTGGTGAACTCGGTTTCGACCAGCGCCGCGTTCCCGGCGAACGCACCGTCGACGATCGGATCGAGCTTCAGCTCGGAGGCGTCGGAGACCACGGTCATGACGTCATCGAGCGTGATCTCGCCCTTGCCGTGCGCGAACAGCGCGAGCTTGCGCAGCTCGTTGCGCGAGGCCATGCGATCGCCGCCGAGCAGCGACATCAGCACCGCGCGCGCATCTTGCCCAAGCCGCAGGTTGGAGACGCGCAGCTCGTCCTCGATCAGCTTGGTCAGGTCGCGCTCGGTGTCGGGATAGCAGCCGATCGCGACCGCGTTCTTGGCGCGCTCGCAGATCTTGCGCAGCGGCGATTCCGGGCGGAGGTCGCCGGCCTCGATCACGATGCGGCAATCCCTGAGCGCCGTCGTTTCGGTCAGCGTCTCGACGCCGCTTGCGAAATTGCGCGAGCCGGCGCGGACGCGGATGGCGCGGCGGCCGCCGAACAGCGGCACTGTCATCGCTTCATCGACCAGCCGCGATGGCTCGGCGGCGAGCTCGTCGCCATCGAGCCGCACCAGCGAGAATGGATCATTGGGATCGTCGACCGCGGAGGCCATCAGCGCGTCGGCGCGCTCGCGCACCAGGCCGAGGTCCGGGCCGTAAAGCAGGATGATCGGGCGGCCGGCGTCGGGCCGGGCGAGGAAGCTGTCGATCTCTTTTCCGCGAAGTGCGACCAATGCGGCGATCAGGTCCCGCTGGAGAAGAACGAGGCGAGCCGGGTCTGGATATTGTCGGCGATCTCCTGCGCGGCGCGGTCCTCGGCATCGCGGAGGGCGCGCTGGCGCGCGAAGCGCTGGTAGGAGCCCGGCATGTCATAGGACACGCGCGAGAACGTGGTGCCGGTCATCACAGACTTGTTCGAGGCGATCTCGACCAGGTTGAACTGGGCGTCGATACCGTAGTTCTCGCTGGTCGGCAGCGCGGTGGTCGGGTCGATCATCAGCGATGAGCGGCTTGTATAGAAGCGCAGCACCAGGCGGTGCGTCGGCGGCATGCCGGTGGCGGTGCCGTAGAGCTTGAAGGCGAGGGCGTTGCGGACCTCGACGCCGACCCGGGCCTCGCGGGAGGCGTTCGGCTTGTCGACCGGCGGAACCTCGACGCCCATCAGCTTTTCGCGCAGGGCGGGCGAACCGTCGAGGGTGCGCTCGGCATACATCGGCTGGAAGCATCCGGCCGTCAGCGCGGCCAAGGCAGCCATAGCGATGAGCCGGGCGGCGATCCTGATCCTAGCCGACAACATTGACGATCCTCATGGGCACCACGATCACCTTGCGGACAGGCTTGCCGTCCAAGGCGGCTTTTACCGCATCGAGCGCCAAAACGGCAGCCTCTATATCCGCATTTTGGGCGGTGCGTGGCACGGTAACATCACCTCGTTTTTTACCGTTGACCTGGACGACCAGGGTCACGCTGTCTTCAACCAGCAGATCGCGCTCGATTTGCGGCCAATCGGCCTCGGAAACCAGCCCGGTCTGGCCCAGAACCACCCAGCACTCCTCGGCCAGATGCGGCATCATCGGCGAGAACAGCTGGACCAGGATGGTCGCGGCTTCCTTGACGGCCCAGGCCACATCCGCCGCCGGCTTGTCACCTCTGGCCAGCACCTCGGCCAGCGCATTGGCGAATTCGCGGATATGCGCGAGGCAGACGTTGAAATGCAGCCGCTCGATCCCGGACGACACCTTGTCGAGCGCGCCATGGGCCGCCTTGCGCAGCGCCTGCGCCTCGGCTCCGAAACTGGCCGGCCGGGCCGTCGGCGCGGTCTTGGCGATTTCGGCCGATTCGTTCACCAGCCGCCACAGCCGCTGCACGAAGCGCGCGGCACCCTGCACCCGCTCGTCGCTCCAGATCACGTCGCGGTCGGGCGGGGAGTCGGACAGCATGAACCAGCGCGCGACGTCGGCGCCGTAGCTCGCGATGATGTCGTCAGGGTCGACGGTGTTCTTCTTCGACTTCGACATCTTCTCGATCGGGCCGATCGCGACGTCCTCGCCGGTCTCAAGCAGCACCGCGCGGCGGGCGTTGCCATCAACCTCGATCTTCACCTCGGCCGGCGTGACCCAGGTGCCGTCGGCCTTCCTGTATGTCTCGTGCACCACCATGCCCTGGGTGTACTGCCCCTTGAACGGCTCATCGAACTTGATGTGACCGGTCGCCTTCATGGCGCGCGTGAAGAAGCGCGCATAGAGCAGATGCAGGATGGCATGCTCGACACCGCCGATATACCAGTCGACCGGCATCAAGCGATCGACCACTTCTAGGGTGGTCGGCGCGTCCTTGTTCCACGGATCGGTGAAACGCGCGAAATACCAGGACGAGTCCACGAAGGTGTCCATCGTATCAGTCTCGCGCACCGCCTTGCCGCCGCACTTCGGACAGTTGACGTGCTTCCAGGTCGGATGGTGGTCGAGCGCGTTGCCCGGTCTGTCGAAGGAGACATCCTCCGGCAGCGTCACCGGCAGCTGGTCGTCGGGCACCGGCACCACGTCGCACTTGGGACAATGGATCACCGGGATCGGGCAGCCCCAGTAGCGCTGCCGTGAAATGCCCCAGTCGCGCAGGCGGAAATTCACCTGCCGCTCGCCGACCGGTGCATTGCCGCGCATTTCCGATTCCAGCCGCTTGGCGACCTCTTCCTTCGCGGCTTCGATGGTCATGCCGTCGAGGAAGCGCGAATTGATCATGCGGCCGTCGCCGTCATAGGCGACGTCGGTGATGACGAACGTCTTCGGGTCCTGTCCTTCCGGGCAGACCACCGGCACGTTGCCGAGATTGTACTTGTTGACGAAGTCCAGGTCGCGCTGGTCGTGCGCAGGGCAGCCGAAGATCGCGCCGGTGCCGTATTCCATCAGCACGAAGTTCGCGACATAGACCGGCAGCTTCCAGCTCGGATCGAACGGATGCACCGCCTTGATGCCGGTGTCGAAGCCCTGCTTCTCGGCGGTGTCGATGATCGACTGCGCGGTGCCGATCTTCTTGATGTCGGCAATGAACTCCGCAAGCTTCGGATTCTTGGCGGCAGCCGCCTGCGCCAGCGGATGATCCGCCGAGATCGCCATGAATTTCGCGCCGAACAGCGTGTCCGGCCGCGTGGTGAAGATCTTCAGCTCGGTCTCGCCGGCCGGCGTGGTCGCCGCATCCAGCGCGAAGCGGATCAACAGGCCCTCGGAGCGGCCGATCCAGTTGCGCTGCATCAGCCGCACCTTGTCCGGCCAGCGGTCGAGACCATCAAGCGCGTCCAGCAGTTCCTGCGCGTACTTCGTGATCTTGAAGACCCACTGGCTCATTTCCCGTTGTTCAACAACGGCGCCCGAACGCCAGCCGCGGCCGTCGATCACCTGCTCGTTGGCGAGCACGGTCATGTCGACCGGATCCCAGTTCAGCTTGCGCTTCTCTCGCTCTGCGAGGCCGGCCGCCAGCATGTCCAAAAACATCTTCTGCTGATGCTTGTAGTAGCTGGGGTCGCAGGTCGCGAACTCGCGGGACCAGTCGAGCGACAGGCCGATCGACCGCAGCTGCTTTTTCATCGCGGCGATGTTGTCGTAGGTCCAGGCCTTCGGCGCCACCTTGCGCTCGATCGCGGCGTTCTCCGCCGGCAGGCCGAACGCGTCCCAGCCCATCGGATGCAGCACGTTGAAACCCTTGGCGCGCATGAAGCGGGCCAGCACGTCGCCGAGCGTGTAATTGCGGACATGCCCGATATGGATGCGCCCGGACGGATACGGGAACATCTCGAGCACGTAGTATTTCGGCCGCTTATCGTCGTTCTTGGAGGCGAAGATCGCCTTTTCGTCCCAGATGGCTTGCCAGCGGGGTTCGGATTCACGGGCGTTGTAGCGTTCGGCGGTCATGAAATCGCAAGGATTTTGGGTGGTTTTCGGTGATTTTCGGGTCCCATCCGGGGACGGCGGACTAGGCCACAAAAGCGCCTGTTCGGTCAACGGCTTGGGGCCTGCCAAATGGTCATGCCGGGGCCGCCAGCGAGGTGGGCACCCCGTCAGGAGCCCGTTTGGTGTCGTCACCCGGCTTGACCGGGTGACCCAGTATTCCAGAGACGTCCATGCTTGAACCGAGGGGCCGCGGCGTACTGGATCGCCCGGTCGAGCCGGGCGACGACAGCGTCATATGAGGCGCAATTCCGCATTCCCGCGACATGATTTGCCCGAGTTTTGTCCCTCGGGCACCGCCCGAACAGCGCCCGCGATGGCGCGACCGGTCAATGTCTGCGCGCGTCGGTCGTGTTTGATGCCAAAGGCACGACGGATGCTCGCGCTGATCTCGGGGGCGCAAGATCCTGGATGAAATCTCTGAGGGCCTCGGTGTCGAACGGCTTGCGGAGTATCTTTAGACTTGGGGGTGCTGCATTTGCAGCGTCGCTGTAACCGGTTGTAAGGGCGATCGGCAAACCCGGGTACCGCGACCGCACTTCTCTCGCGAGCCCGACGCCATCGATGGTTCCTGGCATGACGATATCGCTGAAGACGAGATCGATCCTGGTGCCGGCATCGAGCAGTTTCAACGCCGCTTCGGCCGAATCCCGATAGATCGTTTCATAGCCCAGATGCTCGAACAGCGAGGATGTCACGTCCGCGACTTCGGGGCTGTCGTCGACAACAAGAACCGTCTGCCGCTGCGGCTGCTTCGGTCTTGCTCTGGCGGCGGCGAGGTCTTTGCTGGCGGTTTGCTCGTCTGCACAGGATGGCAAATAGATCGTAATCGTTGTTCCCTGACCAACCTTGCTGTCTGCCGTCACCGTTCCACCCGCCTGGTGGGCGAAACCATAGACCTGGGACAGACCGAGACCGGTGCCCTTGCCGACCTCCTTGGTCGTGAAGAACGGATCGAACATCTTGGACAGAAGATTTGGCGGAATACCGGTGCCGGTATCGCCAAGCGCTATTGCAAAGAAAGCCTTTGCGCGGCGATCGCCGCCGGTCTCCTGGTTCGCGGTCACCGCATGGACGGACAAGGTGAACGTGCCGCCGCTTGGCATTGCATCGCGCGCATTGACGGCGATGTTGACGATCGCAAGCTCCAGCTCGGCGAGGTCCACCTTGACCGAGGCTATGCCCTCACCGACGTTCTCGTTGTACACGATGTTCCCGCGCAGCGAGCTTTCAATCATGGTCCGCATGTTCTTGATCGATGCATTCAGATCAACGACCGTCGGGCTGAGATGCTGATGACGAGAGAAGGTCAACAATTGGCGCGTGAGGCTCTCGCCGCGTTTGGCCGCGGTCTGGATGGCTTCGATTGCTTTGGGCAGTTTTGGATCAAGCAGGCGTGTGAAGATCTGGGCGCTGCCTCCGATGATCATCAATAGATTGTTGAAGTCGTGCGCAATCCCGCCGGTCAGTTTGCCGATCGCCTCCATTTTCTGAGACATCGCGAGCTGTTCGCGGGCCTGGACCAGCTTTTCCTCCGCGTCGCGCCGCTCGGTTGCGTCGCGCAGAATACTGATGAAGCCGATCAGATTTCCTGCGTCATCGTGGCTCGACGAGACGGAGCCCGTGATGAAGAACGGCGTACCATTCTTTCTGATGCGCCAACCCTCCACGTCGTACTTGCCTCTTTCGATTGCCGTCTCGAGCGCGTGTGCTGGCGAGCCCGCGCGGCGTTCATCCGGCCGATAGAAAATTCCAAAATGCTTGCCGATGATTTCTTCCGAGCTGTAGCCGATGATCTTTTGAGCGGTGCTATTCCAACTCGTAACGTGTCCCTCTCGATCGAGCGCAAAAATCGCATAGTCGACGACGCCTTCGATAAGGGTCTGGAAATGCCGCCTGATGTTGTCGAGCGCCAAGGCTTTCCGTTCAAGTTGACCGTTCAGTTGGTCCCGGACAGAAAGGAGATGGTCTTCCGTGGTCTGGCGCGTCGCAATTGCCGCTGCCAGCGCAAGAGGAGGTGCCGATACGCTGATCGAGAGCACGAGCAAGGATAACAGTGCGCCATTCGGATCCATTTTCGGAAATGGATCATTCCCTACCGAAAACCCCCACACGGCCATTCCGACAAAAATGAACGCAGCCGTCGACACGGTGCATCGATCGCCGCGCAGGCCGGCCCAGATCAAGGGCAGCAGAACCAGAAAGCCCAGAAGGCTCCGATGCGGCAGCAACACGTCGAGGTCAGGGCTGATGAGGTCGCTACCGATGAGCGGGCTGTAAGCAACGATCCCGACGATGCCGGCGAGAACGGGGATAGCGATCGATTCCAACAGCTTCCATTTGGAAGGAATGCGTAAGGGCATCGTCGCCCAGAGTACGATGAGCGGAGCAATGACCAGGGTCCCGGCAGTGTCCGCAAGCCACCAGGTCACCCCGGCGACGACGGAATCGGAAAGGCTCAATTCATTGGCGAGCGCGAAGCCGGCCGAGGCGATGGTTGAACTGATGATCGTGGTCGGCGCACAGGAAATGATTGCAAACTTCGCGACACCGACAGGCGTGGCAAACGTCTGGCGACCGTTCGACCAACGGTCGATCAGCCATGTCCCGGCACATGCAGCAAGCAGGCTGCCGATCCCGGCGGTGCCAAATTCCAGGAGCGATCGGTCGGCCATAAAGTAGGGAGAGATGGCCCCCACCAGGATCGCCGGCCAGATCCGGTAGCCGCGCAGCAGGACCAGCGCGAGCGCAAGCCCGGTCGGTGGCCACAGCAGTGTCGCGGTTGGATTGATCGCCGGAAGGAGCCGCGCGGCTTCGGCAAGGCCGCCATAAATCGCGGCGATTATCAGGATTTCGACCGCGTAGGTCGCAATGCTCCGAGCGTCGCCAAAAGCGAGCATCTTGGCTGTGCCGAACCCTGCCCTTTCCATCGCAAGCCTTTGCAGTGGGCATCTCAAGAATGCGTTGGCGACCTGTCCCCTGATCCAGTGTCACCAAAAGAGGCGAATCGCATTGTCATGACGTCGATGTTCCCGCCAAGCACTCAACGCAGTTTTGACCAAAGCATGGCCGCACGATGGTGAGTAGAGGGATGCCCGGCAACTTCGGAACGAGGGGCTATCGGGCAGCACCATTGACCTAATAGCAGTGGCGCACCGGGATCCGAAACGGGTCACGGCGGCATCCGGAATATCAATTGGGTACGATCCCGCTGCCTGTCGATGGGAGCGCCAGCAATCATTTTGTTTGTTGGCGCGAGGGATGAGCACTTGATGCTGCTCCACCTGCACGGGGCGATGCAGCTAGCTCGCCAGCGCCATCCCGGCTTCATCCAGCGTCTGCAGGAAGCCGTGCTCGATGACGGCATTCCTGCCGCGGCGCTTGGCGGCGTAGAGGGCGGCGTCGGCGGCTTCGATCAGATCGCCGGGGCGCTGGGTCTCGTTCGGCTTGGTCGTTGCGACGCCGACGCTGACGGTGACGACGCAATGGCTCGAGGGCGCGTGCGGTACGGCAAGGCCAAGTACTGCGGTGCGCACCGTCTCGCCGATCGCCAGCGCATGCGCGGCGTCGGTGTTCGGCAGCAAGAGGCAGAATTCCTCGCCGCCATAACGGCCGGCGAAGCCCATCGTGTCGGCGGCGATACCGGACAGCACCTCGCCGATCCGCGTCAGGCAGGCGTCGCCTTCGGGATGGCCGTAGGTGTCGTTGTAGAGCTTGAAGTGATCGACATCGATCATCATCAGCGACAGCTCGCATTCATACTGCTGCGCCCGCATCCACTCGAAGTCGAGCCGGCTCTGGAAGCCGCGGCGGTTGGCGAGGCCCGACAGCGCGTCGATCGAAGCCATCACGGTGAGACGGTCGTTGGACTCAACGAGCTCGCGCTCGCGCTGGCTGAGTTGCGCCGCCATCGCGTTGAAGGCGCGCGCCAAGGGCACGAACTCCGACGGCAGCTTGTGCTTGGCGACGCGCGCCGACCAGTCGCCTTCGCCGAACCGCCTTGCCATGCCGGTCATCAGCTCGATCGGATGGATGACGAGCCGTTCTGCGCCGACGAGGGCGCCCAGCAAAACGAAAAGGCAGACGAAGCCGAGCTGCAGATAGGCGGTGCGGATCTCGCGGTTGATCGCCGCCGTCACCTTGGCCTCGTCCATGCTGACGATCAGCCGGGATTGCGTTCCGGCGATGCGGGCGAAGCTCAGCGTACGTTGTGCGCCGTCGGAAGCCGTGAGCGACACCGAGCCCGACGGTTCGTCGTAGCTCAGCGCCTTCTCGGCAATTGCCGACATCAAGGGGATGGTGTCGAGCGAGTGGCCGATCAGGCTTGCATGATCCGATGGAGCCGCGATCACAACGCCGGTGCTATCGACCAGAGCGGCCGACATGCCGGGCTGGCCGCCGAGATTGGCCATGATCTGCGACAGCCAGTCGATGTTGATGCCGGCGACCACGATGGCGTCCTGTTCCGGATTGATCGCGGCCACCGGATAGGCCGCCATCATCATCGCGCGGCCATTGGTCCTGCCGCGCAGATAGTCGCTGAACACGAAGCCGCGGTTGTCCTGCGCCTTCTTGAAATATTCACGATCGCCGATGCTGAGCCCGACCTGGCTGTTCAGCGTCGAGCATTGCACCAGTCCGTCCCTGGACACGAACATAATGCTGCGGATCCAGGGCAGCACCGTCGGCAGGCTGGCGCGGAGCACCTCGCAGCTCTGCCCAATGCCGCCGGAGGCGCGGATATAGGCGGCCGATTTCAGCATGGTCTCGACCGAGGATACCACTTCGCGCTGGGTTTCAGCGGCGTGTGCGGTGAGGTTGGCATAGCCGGCCGCGGCCTGCGCGATCTGCTTGCTGCGAGAATCTTCCAGCGTGCGGACGCGATCGAGCATCAGCGGCGCGACCAGCATCACCGCAAGCAAGGCGAGCCGGGCACGGATACCCAGAACCTTCTTGAGCCTGACCCGGTTGCGGTTGAAAGTGACGCCCGACATTCTATTCCCTTGCCCGCGCGCAAGGTAGAATGCAGGGCTTCAAAAAGCCTTTCCCGAATTTGGTAAAATTCGAGCCAACCCTCGCACCTGTCAGAGAACGGCACAAGCATGACGCAAAGCCCGACCACGCCGTTATCGGCTGATTCACCACATGGCCTCGCCGCCGTGGAGCAGGAGATCGCGCGTGCCTGCAAGGAGGCGCGGCGCGATCGCGCGTCGGTAACGCTGATCGCGGTGTCGAAGACATTCGATGCCGACGCAATTTTGCCGATTATCGGCGCCGGACAGCGCGTATTTGGCGAAAATCGGGTGCAGGAGGCCAAGGGCAAGTGGCCGGAGCTGATCCAGGCTCATCCCGGCGTGAAGCTGCATTTGATCGGGCCGTTGCAGTCGAACAAGGCCAAGGAGGCTGTCGCGCTGTTCGATGCGATCCATTCGGTCGATCGCGCCAGCATTTGCGAAGCGTTAGCCAAGGAAATCAAAAATCAGGGGAAGCACCCGGAACTGTTCGTCCAGATCAATACCGGCGAGGAGCCGCAGAAGGCCGGCGTCGCGCCGCAGGACGCGGATACCTTCATCGCGGCGTGCCGCGACAGATACGGCCTGCAGATTTCAGGACTGATGTGTATCCCGCCGGTCGACCAGGCGCCGGCGCCGCATTTCGCACTCTGCGCCAAGATCGCCGCGCGCAACGGGCTGACAAATCTCTCGATGGGCATGAGCGCGGATTTCGCCGTGGCGATCGCGATGGGCGCGACGCATGTGCGGGTTGGGTCTGCGATTTTCGGGACGCGGACCGTGCCGCATAACTGAAGCCGCATAACTGGTGTCGTCCCTGCGAAAGCATGCGAAAGCAGGGACCCATAACCACCGAAGGTAGTTGTTGAGCGCCGACTAGCCGCGTGCCGTTTGCGTCGGCCGCGGCGTATGGGTCCCTGCTTTCGCAGGGACGACAGCGGTGTGTGCCGTAAGCGCTGCGCCTACGAGAACTTCACCGACACCTTCCCGATTGCGCCGAAATCGGCGGCGAAGACGTCGCCGGCGGCGATCGGCAGCGGTGGGTGGCAGGTGCCTGTCGTGACGACCTCCCCTGCCCGCAATGTGATGCCGAGCGCGCGCAATTCATTGGCGCACCAGGTCAGCGCTATCAGGGGATCGCCGAGCACGTTCTTGCCGTGGCCGACATAGCGCTCGCCGCGCAGCGTGATGGTCGGGCGTTCCTCGACCAGATCGATCGCGCGCCAGTCGGCTGATGTTGCAACACCGAGCACGAACAGATGGGCGCAGGCATTGTCGGCGATCAGCTGCGCCTCGCCGGCGGAGACGAAGTCGGCAAAACGCGAATCCGGAATCTCGATCGCTGGATGCAGCGTGCCGGCCGCCTCCAACACTTCCCTTACGCTGTACGGCGTTGCGCGCGGTACGAGATCACGCGCCATGCGGAAGGCGAATTCCGGTTCGCCGACGCGCATCTCGATGCCCTTCATCGACGCGGTGCCGCCATCTGCGATCACCGTTTCGGCGAGGATGCGCCCCGCCAGCGGCCCGGCGACGTTGATGTGCCTCTGGCCGGCCTCGCTGGTCGCCGCGATCTTCCAGCCGAACAATTTTTCGCGCGACGTCTTCTCGAGCTCGGCCTGCACCGCGTAGCCCTCGGTGCGATCGCGCGGCCGGATCGCGCCATCGAGTGCACCGAGTTTGGTGCCCGCGTGCCAGTGCTCGCTCAGAACTTTTGCGGCGGCGGCGATCTGGTTGTTGTCGAGCATGCTTCTTCGCTCCCGCGAGACTTAATTTTGGGAATTATTTTGTCTTGTGCGCAATCACAGCACAAACGCGTCGCGTCTGTCGTGTGGGAAAACCGATGCTCAGCTATTCCAACGTAGCGTGGATACCGGTTCGCGTGAAGAAAACGCGTCCAACAAAAGGGCCTCAGCCGATGATGATCCGGGTCCGCGGGGCCATCCGCCGCAACAGCCGCAGCATCGACGCCTTCGTCATCGAGACGCAGCCCGCGGTCGGTCCGAAATTCGGCCGCGCCAGATGCAGGAACACGGCGCTGCCGCGGCCGGCGATCCGCGGCGCGGCGTTGTGGTCGATCTCGACAATGAAGTCGTAGAGATGATCCTCGCGGGTCAGGCGGTCGCCGCCCTGCTCGCGGTCGAGCCGGATCGGCTGGTTGTAATGGCGGTCGCTGGGGTCCTCGCACCAGGCGTCCTCGCGGCGGATCGGCCGGGTCGGCAGCAAGGTCACCGGACGCCGGTGCCGGTCGGCGCGCCACCAGAGTTGCCGCGGATGGAAGATGCCGCGCGGGGTGCCGCCGTCGCCCTCGCGCTTGTTGGCGAGGATTCCGCCGCGTCCGAGCGCCACCGGAACGGTCCAGCCGTCGGCCGTCAGCCAGCCCCGGCGCGGATTGCCGGCGGCGGCGCGGACCTCGATGGCGGAGAGCGGGCGATCACGTTTGGCTGTCATATAAGTGATTGAAATAGCTGATCTTCCCTTAAGAATCGTTCCAAACTGAACTTGCCTAGGATGTTCGGATCATTCTATCACCCGGCATTACAGGACATTCACGTCCTGCCCCGCCGGATTTGAGGTAGACTACCGTTGCCTTGTGAATCGGTAACAATCGCCTACCTGAGCACATATCTAGCCGATGTTACGGTCTTAAGCGCCCTCCGCCTCTGACCGCCCCGCCCCCGAAGGATTGTACCTATGGCCAATGCCCGCAAGATCTTGATCGTGGATGACGATACCGATCTGCGCGATACGCTGGTCGAGCAGCTGTCTCTGCACGAGGAATTCGAAGCCTCCGCGGTCGACACCGGCGCCAAGGGCGCCACTGCCGCCAAAGCCAATTCTCCCGATCTGGTCCTGATGGACGTCGGCCTGCCCGACACCGACGGCCGCGAAGTGGTCCGCAGCTTGCGCAAGGGTGGCTTTAAGGCCCCGATCATCATGCTGACCGGCCACGACACCGATTCCGACACGATCCTCGGCCTGGAGTCCGGCGCCAACGACTATGTGGCCAAGCCGTTCCGCTTCGCCGTGCTGCTGGCCCGGATCCGGGCGCAACTGCGCCAGCATGAGGCCAGCGAGGACGCGGTGTTCTCGGTCGGCCCCTACTCGTTCCGTCCCGGCTCGAAGATGCTCACCGGCGCCAATGCCAGGAAGGTGCGGCTGACCGAGAAGGAAACCGCGATCCTGCGCTTCCTCTATCGCGCCGGCCAGATGCCGGTGTCGCGCGAGACCCTGCTCCAGGAAGTCTGGGGCTACAATTCCGGTGTCACCACCCACACGCTGGAAACCCACATCTACCGCCTCCGCCAGAAGATCGAGAAGGACGCCGCCAACCCGGAAATCCTGGTGACGGAAGCCGGTGGCTACAAGCTGGTGCCGTGATACGCTTCGCGCTCAACGATTCGTGAAATCGAGGCGCACCGCGGTTACCGGACCTGAATGTCGATCGATGATGACGTAGCCCTGCTTGAGCGGGTCCCGACGATGCGTCTGTTGGGCGAGAGCTCCTTGCGCATGCTGGCGATCGGCTCCGAGCAACGCGACTTCAACGCAGGCGAGGTGCTGTTCAAGGTCGGCGACGCCGCGGACGCCGGCTATGTCGTGCAGCGCGGCAGCTTCCGGGTCGAGGAAGGCGGCGCCGAGATCATCGCCGGCCCCGGCGCGCTGATCGGCGAGCTCGCATTGATCGTCGCGATGAAACGCCCGTCGACCGCGACCGCATTGGAGCGCGGCTCGGTGATCCGCGTCGCCCGCAGCCTGTTCCAGCGCGTGCTGGAAAGCGATCCCGCTGCGGCCCGCCGGCTGCGCGACGAACTCGCGCTGCGCACCAGCCAGCTCGCCAGCGATATTCTGATGGCGGGCGGGAAGTTGAGCACTTAGCTGCTGAGATTTGGCCGACAGCGGAGCCGCGTACTCCACCTCTCCCCTTGTGGGAGAGGTCGGATTGCATCGTGAGATGCAATCCGGGTGAGGGGTGAGGTCTGTCCACCAGCGTGGTCCCTCGAGAGGCCGTCACCCCTCACCCGGATCACATTCCGCTTCGCTTCATGCGATCCGGCCTCTCCCACAAGGGGAGAGGCGAAGCGAAGCAAGCGGCGACGTTCTAAACCTCCATCACCGCGGTCACCGGCACATGATCCGACGGCCGCTCCCAGCTGCGGGCGTCGCGGGTGATCTTGAAGTCGCTGACCTGATCCTTCAGCGCGCGCGAGACCCAGATGTGATCGAGCCTGCGGCCGCGGTCGCCGACGGTCCAGTCCGCGGCGCGATAGCTCCACCAAGTGTAGACCTTTTCCGACATCGGGATCCGCTCGCGCGCGATGTCGAACCATTCGCCATGCGCCTGCGCCGCGAGCAGCTTCTCGGTCTCGACCGGCGTGTGCGAGACCACCTTCAACAGCTGCTTGTGCGACCACACGTCGTTCTCGTGCGGCGCGACGTTGAGGTCGCCGACCAGGATGTGGCGATCGTCGCCGCGCGGATGCAGCGGCTCGCAGCTTTTCATCTCGTCGAGGAATTGCAGCTTGTGCTCGAACTTCGGATTGAGCGCGGGATCGGGAATGTCGCCGCCGGCCGGCACGTAGAAATTATGCAGCACCAGCGGCTTTGAAATCTGCGCCTTCTCGCCGAACGAAACCGAGATGTGCCGCGAGTCGATCTTGTCGCAGAATGTCCGGATGTCGGTCGTCTCGAACGGCAGCCGTGAGACGATGGCGACGCCGTGATAGCCCTTCTGCCCGTTCAGCGCGACATGCTCATAGCCGAGCCGCTTGAAGCGCTTCAACGGAAACGCATCGTCGATGCATTTGGTCTCCTGCAGGCACAGCACATCCGGCCGCGCGCTCTTCAGGAATTTGGCGACGATATCGATGCGCAGGCGCACCGAATTGATGTTCCAGGTGGTGACGGAGAACCGCATGAGAGCTGCGTCTTAGCATGGTTCTCGCGGCGGGTTTCAATTGTCCACAGGGGGAGATGCGTAGGATGGGTAGAGCGAAGCGAAACCCATCATCTTCCCACGCGGATCAAAGGTGATGGGTTTCGCTGCGCTCTACCCATCCTACGGCATCTCGCTATCCGGGCGACGAACCGGGATAGGTCGTGAAGTCGATCTTGAACAGCCCGGGATCGGGCTTCTGCGTGGCGTCGAGATTGTAGACCGCAACCGTGGTGTCGTAGCCCTGCGGATCGGTGACGGTCCACTGCTTGAGCTTGCCGTCCTTGGCGCCGATCATCAGCAGGAAGCGGCTGGTGCCGACCAGCGCCTGCTTCTCCTCGATCGTGATACTGACGAACACGTCATCGGCAGTGACGCTGACGACGTTGGTGTCCTTCATCAGATCGATGCGGTCCGACAACAGATAGCGCAGCGGGGTCTGCGACAGCGGATAGATGTCCTGGGTGGCGAGCCTGCGGTCGCGCACCGCCACCGAGGAGCCGTCGGCGATCACCTCGATCGTGCTCGGATTGTCATATTCGAAGCGCAGCTTGCCGGGCTTCTGGATGTAGAAATCGCCCTTGGTCTTGGTGCCGTCGGGGCCGACCTGGACGAAATTCCCGACCAGGGTCTGCAGCGACGACAGATAGGCCGAGACCTTGGCGGCCTGCGCCTTCTGGTTGGCGTCGAAGGTCTGGAAGATGCTGGCGGGCACGTTGCGGCGCGGATCGGGAATCACCGGGTCCGGCGGTGCCTGGGTGGCGCCCGTCGTCGTCGGTCCCTTGTCGGCATTGCTCTGCGCGCCGGCGTCCTTGGCCTTCGGTGCTGCCTTGGGTGCGGCGGGTTTCGGCGAAGGCGCATTTTGCGCAGTCGCGCCGCCTGCGATCGCGGCGGTGACGAGAAGAGCCAGCGCAGTGCGCGCGCCGCGGTCAATGAGGTGTTTTGCCATCAGATATGTCAGGTCTCTGTTCGACGCTCGTCCCGCTTCGCCGGATTTTATCCCGCCTCTTCCGAGGGAGATATGGTTTTTCCGTGATGATCGCCCCCGATCAGAACTGGCCTTCTTCCTCCCCGACCAGGATTTCGCGCTTTCCGGCGTGATTCGCCGGGCCCACGATGCCCTCAAGTTCCATCCGCTCCATCAGCGAGGCGGCGCGGTTATAGCCGATCTGCAGCCGGCGCTGGATGTAGGAGGTCGACGCCTTGCGGTCGCGCTTGACGATCGCAACCGCCTGCGTGAACAGGTCGCCGCCGCCGTCGCCGCCCATGCCGGTGGCATCGAACACGGCGCCGTCCTCGTCGGTCGGCTCTTCCGCGGTGACGGCTTCGAGATATTCCGGCTGGCCTTGCGTCTTCAGATGACGCACCACCTTCTCGACTTCCTCGTCGGAGGCGAACGGGCCGTGCACGCGGCTGATGCGGCCGCCGCCCGCCATGTAGAGCATGTCGCCCTGGCCGAGCAGCTGCTCGGCGCCCATTTCGCCGAGGATGGTGCGGCTGTCGATCTTCGACGTCACCTGGAAGGCGATGCGGGTCGGGAAGTTCGCCTTGATCGTGCCGGTGATGACGTCGACCGATGGACGCTGTGTGGCGAGGATCACATGCAGGCCGGCGGCGCGCGCCATCTGCGCCAGGCGCTGCACCGCGCCTTCGATGTCCTTGCCAGCGACCATCATCAGGTCGGCCATCTCGTCGACGATGATGACGATGTAGGGCAGCGGCTCGAGGTCGAGCTTCTCTTCCTCATAGATCGCCTTGCCGGTCTCCTTGTCGAAGCCGGTGTGCACGGTGCGCGTCAGCTCTTCGCCCTTGCCCTTGGCCTCGACGAGGCGCGCATTGTAGCCGTCGATGTTGCGGACGCCGAGCTTGGCCATCCGCTTGTAGCGCTCTTCCATCTCGCGCACGGCCCATTTCAGCGCGACCACCGCCTTCTTCGGATCGGTGACGACGGGCGTCAAGAGATGCGGGATGCCGTCATAGACCGAGAGTTCGAGCATCTTCGGGTCGACCATGATCAGGCGGCACTGATCCGGCCGCAGCCGGTAGACCAGGCTCAGGATCATGGTGTTGATGGCGACCGATTTGCCGGAGCCGGTGGTGCCGGCGATCAGCATGTGCGGCGTGCGCGCCAGGTCGATGATGACGGGATCGCCGCCGATCGTCTTGCCGAGGCACAGCGGCAGCTTTGCAACCGACTCGGTGCTCTCCTTGGCGACCAAGAGCTCGCGCAGGTAAACCTTCTCGCGGTGCGCGTTCGGCAGCTCGATGCCGATGGCGTTGCGGCCGGCGACCACGGCGACGCGCGCCGACAGCGCGCTCATCGAGCGCGCGATGTCGTCGGACAGTCCGATCACGCGCGACGACTTGATGCCGGGCGCAGGCTCCAGCTCGTACAGCGTGACCACCGGGCCGGGATTGGCCTTGACGATCTCGCCGCGCACGCCGAAGTCCTGCAGCACGCCTTCCAGCGCGCGCGAATTGTTTTCCAGCTCGGCCTTGCTCAGCGGCTGGCGATCGCTCGCCTTCGGCGCACTGAGTACCGAGACCGACGGCAGCTCGAACTTGTCGGAATTCTTCTTCTTCGGCTTCGGCTCGGCCTTCTTGCGAGGGGCGCGGGCGGCGGGAGCTTCATCCTCCTCGTCCTCTTCTTCCTCGTCGTCGAAAGCCTCAGCCTCGTCTTCGTCGTGATCGTCATGCGCGGGCGCGATCGAGGGCGCAGCGCGGCCGCCGCCGATATTGGGCTCCTGGCGCTCGAACGCAGCGCTGCGGCCCTGCGCTCCGCTCGACACCAGCGATCTATAGGCTGTGGTGAACAGCCAGCCGAGCCGGGCCTTCGCGCTCATCAGCGCGTGGAACAGCCAGCCCAGCGAGACCGAGCTGCGGTCCTCGTCGTCCTCGACGAACGGCTCGTCGTCGTCCGAGATCGGCGTCAGCTCCTCGTCCTGCTCCTTGGCGCCCCAACCGCAGGCGAACAGGAAGCACGCGGCCATCGCGACAAACAGGATCAGCCCGAGCACGACGCGGTAGATGAAGCCGGGCGGGCCGAACACCACGGCCGGCGCGCGCAGCAGCGCGTCGCCGACCACGCCGCCGAGCCCGGTCGGCAGCGGCCAGGCGGTGTTGTGCGGCCAGCAGCTGGCGAAGCCCGCCGCGATCACCGTGCACAGGATCCAGCAGCCGAGCCGCAGCGCCTCGCGGTCGAACGGGCGATGCGTCAGCATCCGCCAGCCCCACACTGCGACCGGCAACAGCAGCATGATCGCGCCGAGGCCGAGGATCTGCATCAGGAGGTCAGCGCCGATCGCGCCGGGATAGCCGAGCACGTTGCGGATCGCGCGCGAGGTGGCATGGCTCAGCGACGGATCCTGCACCGACCAGGTCATCAGCGCAGCAGTGATGCCGCCTGACAGCGCGATCAGGCCGAGCCCGGTCAGTTCGCGCAGCCGCCGCGCCAGCGCCTCGCGCAGCGAGAGCGGCAGATGGCCGACCAGGGGGATGACACGTTCGATCGCTGGCATACTCAATCTTCGCGCTTCGCGATTAACCGAGGGTTTCGACCAGGCGATGCATCGCCTCGGCCGTCGATTCACTGTCGGAGACCAGCGCGAGGCGGATATAGCCCGCGCCCGGATTGGAACCGTCGTTCTGCTCGCGCGCCAGATAGCTGCCGGGAATCACGCGCACGCCGGCATCGCGATACAGCCTGACGGTTGTCGCCTCGTCGCCGCCGCGATCGGAGACGTCGAGCCACACGCAAAAGCCGCCGGCGGGCCGCTTGTAGCCGTAGCGGCTGCCGAGGATCTGGTCGGCGAGATCGAACTTGATGCGATAGAGCCTGCGGTTTTCCTCGACATGCGCCTCGTCGCCATAGGCGGCGACCGCGACATGCTGCAGCGGCACCGGCACCTGCGGCGCGGCGACATTGCGCAGCTCGAGGAATGCGGCCATGAACTTTCGATCGCCGGCGGCGAAGCCGACGCGCATGCCCGGCAGGTTCGAGCGCTTCGACAGCGATTGGAATGCGACCACATTGGTGAAGTCGGGTCCGGCGCATTCCAGCATGCTGCCGGGTGCTTCGCGGGTGTAGATCTCCGAGTAGCACTCGTCGCTCAGGATCATGAAGCCGTGGCGATCGGCGAGCTGCTTCAGCCGTGTGAAATAGGCGCGCGAGGCGACCGAGCCTTGCGGATTGGCCGGCGAAGCAAGGAAGAACGCCACGGTGCGCGCCAGCGTCGCCTCGTCGATCGAATCAAGGTCGGGCAGGAAGCCGTTGGCGAGCGTGGTCGGCAGATAGATCTGCTCGCAGCCGGCCGCGCGGGCGCCGGCGCCATAGGCCGGATAGAACGGATTCGGCATCAGGATCGCCGGCCGGCCCTTGCGTGGCGAGACGTAGCGCGCTGCCGTGATCGCGGCGAAGAACAGCCCCTCGCGGCTGCCGTTCAGCACCGTCACCTCGCTCTCCGGGTCGACCGGGCGCGGCAATTGGAACCGGCTCGATAGCCAGGTCGCGGCCGCGCGGCGGAACGGCTCGATGCCCTTGGCCATCGGGTAGCGGCCGAACTCGGCGGTGTGCTTCGAAAGCACCGGCCCGACGAAATCAGGCACGGGGTGCTGCGGCTCGCCTACCGACAGCGTAATCAATGGCTTAGCCGGTTGGTACGGCGCCAGAAGCTCGGTGGTTCGCACGAATGGGGAACGCTCGGCCTGGCCGGCGGATGCGACATCGCCGGCGCCCTGCGCCAAGCCGGATGAGGCGGTCATTGCCATGGTTGAAATGCCAGCACTTTCACTGCGGTCGGGGTTGAGGGGCGCCGACCGTAAACCGATCAAGTCACCATAGATAGGGCGAGGTTAAGACGCGATTAACCATCGGCGGCGGGGCACGATCGGCCGGCCCGTGATATCAGCGCTCGCCGATCAAAACCGCATCGAAATTGCGCCGAGATTGCTTTTGGACATGATCCATCGCCGCGCCGTCAGGGCGCTCATCATCACGGGCGAGCGCGAAGTCCTGCTGATGCGGATTCGCCCGCCGCACGGGGATTGCTTCTGGATCGCGCCCGGTGGCGGCAGCGAGGGCGACGAGACGGCGGAAGCAACGTTGCGGCGGGAGCTTGCCGAAGAATTGGGGCTGGTCGATTTCGAGCACGGCCCCGCCGTCTGGCGGCGTCACCACACCTTCAATTGGGGCGGCCGGCGGATCTCCCAGAAGGAAGAGTACCGGATCGTTCACACCGATCGATTCGACCCTGTGATGGCTGATGCGGCCGAGGCGAAGGTGCTCGACTGTTTCCGCTGGTGGCCGATCGCCGATCTGCCCGGCGCGGAAGAGCGTTTTACCCCGCTGTCGCTCGCCACCATCCTTGAAAACTATCTGCGCGACGGCGCGCCGGGCGAGCTGCCGGACGAGGAAGTCCTGATCGACTGACCCGGTTTGCCGGTCACCAGAGCTTTTCCGCTCCGATCGAAGCGGAACGGAGCTCTAGATTCCTGTTTGACGCGTTTTCTTCACGCGAACCGGTATCCACTTCGCTCGAAAACGCTCTATCGCGAATTCGAGCGATCCGCTTTACCCGCCGTTAAGGCCGGCGCGCGCGGCACGAAATCCTTCAGCAATTCGCAACACAGCACGAATGAATGATCCCGCGAATTGGGAGGGCGTGCAGACGGAAATGGCCATCAAGATCGAGACACGCGGCGATGTCCTGCGCCGCACCGGCAAGGTGATGGTCATTGCCGCCGGCATGACCGCGGTGATGTCCTTCGGCATCGGCATGCTGGTGTTCGGCCGCGATCTGGCCGCGCCGATCACGGTCGGCCAGATGCAGGCCTTTGGACTCACCGCCGGCGTCTTCATCGCCATCGCGCTCAGCGGCGCCATGTCATATCGCGCGGGGATGTTGATGCTGGAGCTGGCGCAGACCCGGCGCGAGCTCGCACAAATCTCGCAGACCGACCAGCTGACCGGCCTGTTGAACCGGCGCGGCTTCGATGCCGAGGCGGCCGCCGCACTCGACAAGGCGGAGACGGACGGCGCGTCAGCGGCGGTGCTGATGTGCGACATCGATCATTTCAAGTCGATCAACGACCGCTACGGACATGAGATCGGCGACAAGGTGCTGGTCGAGATCGCCGATGTGCTGGGCCAGTTCGCAGTCCGGCACGGCGCGCTGGTCGCCCGCTATGGCGGCGAGGAATTCGCAGCTGTCGTGACCGGCCTGAGCCACGAGCAGGCCGCGCGCGGCGCCGAGGAAATCCGCCGCGATTGCGCTGAAAGAACCATCCTCGACGGCGTGACCCGGCTGCCGGTGACGATCAGCGTCGGCTTCACCGTGAAGCAGACCGGCTTCGATCTCGGCAACCTGATGCGGACCGCCGACCAGGCGCTCTACGCCGCCAAGCGCCACGGCCGCGACCGCGTCGAGCACGCGCTGGATGCTGCGTGATGGGTGTGCCCTAACCTCCCCTTGAAAAGGGGAGGTCGCTTTGCTCGCCAGAGCAAAGCGGGTGGGGATCTTGTCTCTCCACTTGCAGCGTCGCCTGCGGCTGACCCCCATCCTGGCCTTCCCCCTTTCAGGGGGAAGGAGACGACGGCTACCGGCACTGAACGTGTATCGTCTCAATGCGCCGGCAGCTTGTCGAATGACGGCTTGCCCTCGGGCAGATGGTGAAAGGTCTGCTTGTCGCAGGCGTAGATCGTCATCTGCGGGGTGAACACACTGGGGTCGTCGAACGTGCCGACCTTCAGGATCGTCGCGGGCAGGCCGGGCACCTTGGTCACCAGATGCGTGCCGCATTCCGGGCAGAATTCGCGGGTCACGGCGCGTTCGAGGTCCTTGCGCGTGAACTGCTTGGGCTGGCTTGCGGTGTATTTGAAGCCGGTGGTCGGCATCGCCATGAACAGGTTCGGGCCGCCGCCCGTGATGTACTGGCATTCGCGGCACAGGCATTGCGCCGCCATCATCGGTTCGCCCTCGGCCTCATAGCGCACGTTGCCGCAATAGCACCCGCCTTGCACCTTCATGACGTCCTCCCGTTCTTGTTGTCGGTTTCGTTGTTTGTAGCCTGTCATTCCACAATGGCAGGCAATTCCGACATTATTTTCTCAAGCCGCGGAAAAAAGAAAGGGGCTCCAACTTGCGCTGGAGCCCCTCAACGGTCCGGACATTGCCGGGTATGTGCCCGGACCGTAGTTCTGGACCTGGCCCCGGAGGGAGCCAGAGTCCCGGGAGAACTCACATGTTGTAGGCGCGCTCCGTGTGCTCGGTGATGTCGAGGCCTTCACGCTCGGTCTCGACGTTGGCACGCAGGCCAACGATCACGTCCACGATCTTGTAGAGGATCGCCGAACCGATGCCCGACCACACCAGCGTGGTGGCGACGCCCCAGCACTGCGAGATCATCTGCGCCGCGAAGTCGTAATCGGCGACCTTCGGCGGGATCGCGGTGTAGTCGATGATGCCCGCACCGCCGAGCGCCGGGTTGACCAGGATGCCGGTGCCGAGTGCGCCGATGATGCCGCCGACGCAGTGGACGCCGAACACATCGAGCGAGTCGTCATAGCCGAGCGCGTTCTTCACCACCGTGCAGAAGAACAGGCAGACCACGCCGACCACGAGGCCGAGCACGATGGCACCCATCGGACCGGCGTAGCCGGCCGCCGGCGTCACCGCGACGAGGCCCGCGACCGCGCCCGAGAGCGCGCCGAGCAGCGAGGGATGGCCCTTGATGATCCATTCCGCGAACATCCAGGCCAGCGCCGCCGCGGCCGTGGCCACGAAGGAGTTGGTCATGGCGAGTGCAGCGCCGCCATTGGCTTCGAGGTTCGAACCAGCGTTGAAGCCGAACCAGCCGACCCAGAGCAGCGAAGCGCCGATCATGGTCATGGTCAGCGAGTGCGGAGCCATCAGCTCCTTGCCGTAGCCGGTGCGCTTGCCGATCAGGAGCGCGCCGACCAGGCCGGCGATGCCGGCGTTGATGTGCACGACGGTGCCGCCGGCGAAGTCGATCGCACCCTTCTTGAAGATCCAGCCGGCGTCGGCGTTGATCGCGTCGAGGGCGGCCTGCGCCTTCGTCTTGGCATCGCCGTCAGCCGCGGCGGCGAGCGCCTTGGCAGCATCCTGGATCGCGTCCGGGCCCGGCCAGTACCAGACCATGTGTGCGATCGGGAAGTAGATCACGGTGACCCAGATCGGGATGAACAGCGCGATCGCCGCGAACTTCATCCGTTCGGCAAAGGCGCCGACGATGAGGGCCGGCGTGATCGCCGCGAAGGTCATCTGGAAGCAAACGTAAACCAGCTCCGAGATGTTGGCGTCGACCGAGAAGGTCGCAGCCTTTGAGTCCGGCGTGACGCCCATCAGGAAGGCCTTGGAGAAGCCGCCGATGAAGTCGGAGCCGCCGGTGAAGGCGAGACTGTAGCCGTAGAGGGCCCAGAGCACGGTGACGATGCAGACGGTGTAGAACACCTGCGCCAGCACCGAGAGCATGTTCTTGGAGCGGACGAGACCGCCATAGAACAGCGCGAGGCCCGGGATGGTCATCAACAGCACCAGCACCGTCGAGGTCAGCATCCAGGCGTTGTCGCCCTTGTTGACGGTTGGCTCGGCGTAGGCGGCGGTTGCGGCAAAGAGGCCGACTGCGAGGGCCGCCAGTCCCGCGCCATAGGGACGCTTGAACGTCATGTTATATCACTCCTGAGGTCTTAAGGTTTGAGCGCGAAATCAGAGGGCCGCGGCATCGGCCTCGCCGGTGCGGATGCGCACGGCGTGCTCGAGGCTGATGACGAAGATCTTGCCGTCGCCGATCTGTCCGGTCTTGGCGGCGGAGGTGATGGCGTCGATGGTCTTGTCGACCTGGTCGGAGCCGACTGCGACCTCGATCTTGATCTTGGGCAGGAAGCTCACGGCATATTCGGCGCCGCGATAGATTTCCGTGTGACCCTTCTGACGGCCGTACCCCTTGACTTCCGTCACCGTGAGACCGTGAACGCCAATGGCGGTCAGGGCGTCACGGACCTCTTCCAGCTTGAATGGCTTAATGATCGCCATAACAATTTTCATGAGTCCTATCCCCGCTTGGGCCCGGTGCGAACGAGCACCGGGAGTTTCGACTGAGGTTCACCACGCGGAGGACTTCCACTACGCGGGCACAGCCGGGACCCTTAGAATCAAATGCCGTGCCAACCGGCCGGTGTTCGCTAATGGATTATGAATCCGGACGTTTTCCCGCATTGCGGGAGCCGGGGGCCCCTGCGCTATTCCGTCGCGCCTAAAATCTAATCAGGCCGGCTCAATTCGTGAGCAAGCCAGGGTCCGGACACAATTCTGCTCAGCGGGGGAGCAGTGATGGGTATCTAAATAGGGCGATGCCGGACCATTAGGCGGCGTCGCGCGCCGCGAAGACCTTGTCGATCAAGCCCCATTCGAGCGCCTGCTGCGCGGACATGAAGTGATCGCGGTCCAGCGTCCGCTCGACGTCGGCTTCGGTGCGCCCGCAATGCTGCGCGTACAGCCGGGTGATGCGCCGCTTGGTCTCCTGCATCTCGGTGGCATGGATCAGGATGTCGGACGCCTGGCCCTGGAAGCCGCCGAGCGGCTGATGCACGTGGAGGCTCGCATTCGGCAGCGCGGCGCGGTGGCCGGGTTCGCCGGCCATCAGCAGGAACGAGCCCATCGAGCGCGCGGTGCCCATGCACAGCGTGTGCACCGGCGCCTTGATGAACTGCATGGTGTCGTACATCGCAAGCCCGCTGGTGATCACGCCGCCATAGGAGTTGATGTAGAGGTTGATCGGCTTGTTCGGGTTGTCAGCCTCGAGGAACAGCAGCTGCGCGCACACCAGCCCGGACATCGCATCATTGACCTCGCCGTTCAGGAAGATGATGCGCTCGCGCAGCAGCCTGGAATAGATGTCGAAGGAGCGTTCGCCGCGGGTCGACTGTTCAACGACCATGGGGACGAGTTGCATCGTGTCGCGCATCGGCGACCTCCATGTCTGCAGGTGATGAAGTCTCAGCGGGTGAAGTTTGCGATCAGGCCGCGCGCATCATGGTGCGGCGGTTGCTGTTGGCTGCCTGCGGCTGTCTTGCTCGCTCGTCGCAGGCTTGCTGGATGATGCGAAAGCGGGTGCCGCCGGCCTCGTTCGGCTCGATCCGGAAGGTGACATGGCTTTCGCGAAACGGCGGCTCGGACTCGCGGAGCCGGTAACGCACCTCTTCGCCTGTGATCGTTGCTTCCGGCTCGGCGCCGGCGAGATCGCAATCCGGCAGCCAGCGTTCGCGCAGCGCCGGAATCGTCACGGCGCGCCAGACTTTCTCAGGCGGTGCGTCGAGCTCGTATTCGAGCACCAGAGCTTGGTCCGCGTCAGGCTCGACTGTGTCGCTCATTGATCCATGTCCTTCAGCAGGTCGGAGAGCGCCTCGATGCGCTTCGGCCAATAGGCGCGGTAGCGGGCAAGCCAGGTCCCGATGCTGGCGATCCCGTCCGGGTCGACTTCATAATTCACGAAGCGGCCCTGCCGCTGCTCGCGCACCAGGCCCGCCGCGCGCAGCACCGCGAGATGCTGCGACATCGCCGGCTGGCTGATCTCGAGGCCGTCGCGCAAGGCGCTGGCGTTCAGGCTGCCGTCAGCCAGCTTCTCGAACACCTTGCGGCGGGTCGGATCGGCCAGCGCCTTGAAGATATCAGCTTCGATCATGCCGACACATAAGCACACACTTATGTGTCGCGCAAGTCATTCCGGTCATTTGCCGGACAGCTGCTTTTCCAGTCCGGCGGTATCGACCAGGTCCCAGTGCTCCGCGAATCTGCTGCCCTCAACGCGCCAGATGTCGATGGTCGCAAACGAGATCTTCTTGCCGGTGGCGGCAAATCCTCGAACGGTGCGGTCGTGCGTTGCCGTGTAGATGCAGCGCGCGACCACCTTGTCGCCGTCGATGATGCGATCCTCGATGTGCATTTGAATATCGGGCCAGGTTTCCTGAATGCGATGAAAGTTCTCGACCTGCGCGGCCAGCCCGGACGGGCTGCGGCCTGAGTGCTGGATATAGGTCTCGGCGAAAATTGCCGGGAATGCAGTCGTGTCGTGTGCATTGATGGCGGCCGCATAGCGATCGAGCAGCGCGGAATTCGCGGCGTTTGCATCGGCCGCCGAGGCGGCTCGCGCCGTCGTGCGTGGAGCGATCGCAACGGTTGCACCAGCGGCGGCGAGGGCGAGAAAGAGGCGGCGATCGGTCATTTCAGGAGCTCTCCGGGACGCGAGGGTTAGAGGTCAAATCGCAGCGTTGCTGTTGTGACAAGCGACGTCACCGCGTGGATGCGGGCGATCAGCGCTACGACAAGCGCAACCTCGATTCCGACAGACGCGATCGGTATCAAATGAGAGATGGACCATCCAACTCCGGAGAGCCGAAGCGCGGTCAGAACGATGTCGGCCAGCACGGAGCCGATCAGCGCCGCTCCCGCAGCGGCCGACAGCATGAACGATCGCTGCAGCCGGGTCTTGTCGAGCGCGCCCGGCTGCATGCGGAACGCATAGACCCATCCGCACAGCCCGGTCATCAATGCCAGATAGAACGCATAGCGGTCGAACGCGTAGGCGATGACGCCGATATCCGGGAATCGTGCAGACCCGCTCGTGCTCCAGCCCGTCGCCGCATACCACGCAACGCGCGCTTTCATGGCGGCGAATACGCCAAGCACGATCAGAACGACGATTGGTCCGACGGCTCGGGACCGCTTCAGCAGCGATGTCGCCGCAAATTGCGCGGCAATGATTTTCGCCGGGCCGAACAGCTCGATCGCGCGGCGCTCCGCCTCCATGGTGTCGCCGTCCGAATGGCGTTCCGCGGATTGGCGAAGGTGATCCTCGACCTCTTCGCACACCCGGCGCGACAATGACCGGTCAAACGACAGTTCATGCGCGAGTTGCTCGAGGTATCTGACGATCAAGTGCGACACAGCTTGGGCTCCGCAAGAAGAGCTTCAATCGCGCTTGAGAACTGGACCCATGACGTCCTGCGTGCGGCCAGCGATGCACTGCCATGCTTGGTCAGAGAGTAGACCCGGCGTCGGCGGCCAATCGGCGACTTTTCCCAATGACTGGAGAGCAGCTGCGACGTCTCGAGGCGATGCAACACCGGATAGACCGTGCCTTCCGGCAGATCGAAGGCTCCGCCGCTCCGGCGGCGGATCTCCTCGATGATCGCATAACCGTGCGCCGGGGCCGCCTCGAGCGCGGCGAGCACGATCATGTCGAGATGGCCTTTGAGTATTTCGCCTTCCATGCCTAGTATTACTAGGCAATGTAAGACTAGGTGTCAAGCATCTCGCGCCGTGGCCTTCGTTCGACCCCGCAGCGGGCGGGCGCCGACATTGGCCGCAAAGTCGCGAGATCGCGGCGCTCGGTTACTTTGCATGGGGTTGTTTTGCGAGTTTGCCCTCGCGGCGCCTCATGAGCTCGGCTGCTACTGCAGCGCCTCGCCGTGCTGCGAGATGTCGAGGCCTTCCATCTCCTGCTGCATCGAGACGCGCAGCGGGACGAAGGCAGAGACCAGCTTGAGCAGCACGAAGGTGATGCCGCCGCACCAGACGAATGTGACGGCGACGCCGTAGAGCTGGATCAGCAACTGCTCCGGATTGCCCTCGAGCAGGCCGGAGGTGCCGCCGATCGCGGCCGTCGCGAAGATGCCGGCGAGCAGCGTGCCGGTCAGGCCGCCGATGCCGTGCACGCCGAACACGTCGAGCGAGTCGTCATACTTGAAGCGATGCTTCAGCCAGGTACAGGCCCAGAAGCAGATGAGGCCGGCAATGATGCCAATGATGACGCCGTGCGACGGCGCGACGAAGCCGGATGCCGGGGTGATGGTGCCGAGCCCCGCGACCGCACCCGAGATCATGCCGAGCACCGACGGCTTGCGGCGCGTCGCCCATTCGATCGCGCCCCAGGTCAGCGCGCCGGCGCAGGCCGCAAGATGCGTCGCGGTGATCGCCATCACCGCGCGCGAGTTGGCTGCGAGCGCCGAACCGCCGTTGAAGCCGAACCAGCCGACCCAGAGCAGGCCTGTGCCGACCACGGCGAGCGACAGATCGAACGGCGACAGATTGTCATGGCCATAGCCGTGCCGGTTGCCCATCACCTTGGCGGCGACCAGGCCGCTGATTCCGGCGGAGAGATGCACGACGAGGCCGCCGGCGAAATCCAGCACGCCCGCCGAGGCGAGGAAGCCGCCGCCCCACACCCAATGCGCCAGCGGCACATAGGCGAAGATGAACCAGCCGATCGAGAACAGCACATAGGCGGAGAACCGCATGCGGTCGGCGACCGAGCCCGCAACCAGCGCCACCGTGATGATCGCGAACGTCATCTGGTACAGCATGAAAAGCGCTTCCGGGATGGTCTTCGCCGCCGGATTGACGCTGTCCATGGTGATGCCGGCCAGGAACCAGCTGTCGAGCGAGCCGAGCCAGGGACCGTTGCCGACGAAGGTCAGCGAATAGCCGAAGGTGACCCAGAGGATCGAGATCAGCGCGACGGCGGTGAGGCTCTGCGCCATCGTCGCCAGCACGTTCTTCTTGCGCACCATGCCGGAGTAGAACAGCGCGAGACCCGGGATCGTCATCATCAGCACCAGCGCGGTGGCGACGATCATCCAGGCGGTGTCAGCGGCGTTGATGCCGGGGTTGGCCGCAGAATCTTGCGCCAAGGCCGGCGCGCCCGACGCGAGCAGGATTGCAGCAGTGATCGGCGCAGCTGATATCGCTGCACGAAGAGCTCGTGCCCCCATCATCATTCCCCGGCGGTCGTGGTTTCTTGGCGTGGATTTGGAGTGGATTTGACGTGCGCCGGCGTCGTTGCCGGCGCGACCTCGATAGAACTCAGAGCGCGTCGTTATCGGTCTCGCCGGTGCGGATGCGCAGCGCGTGGTCGATCGGCGTCACGAAGATCTTGCCGTCACCGATCTGGCCGGTGCGGGCGTGTTCGGTGATGACGCTGACCGCCTTTTCGGCGAGCTCGGTGTCGACGGCGATCTCGATCCTGAGCTTGGGCAGGAAATTCACGACATATTCGGCGCCGCGATAGATCTCGGTGTGGCCCTTCTGGCGGCCATAGCCCTTCACTTCGGTCACCGTCATGCCGTGAACGCCGATCGCGGTCAGGGCCTGGCGGACTTCGTCAAGCTTGAACGGTTTGATGATCGCGACGACGAGTTTCATGGTTCAGGCCTTTATTCCCTTGAAGTTTTCCCTGTGCGCCCCGTCCCCGGAGCGGCGCTTGCCGCCGCCACCGGAGCGGCAATTTGCCGTCCCGCACATTTCGCGTCCGCCAAATCTGGCAGCTTTCTGGGCAAATGGCACAAAAAAGTTGCAGGTTGAAGGGGAAAACGTGCGCAGCGGGTGAACTCCGTCACTGTACGGGACGACTACCGTCCGCCACAATGTGGCTTTCCCGCCCCGGCCAGCGGTCCCGCTGGCTCGTTTCGCCTACCGCGTGTCCACATGCGCGCGCCCCGAGGAAACAAGAAATGTCGAACCGAAACTGGTTTTATGCATCCGAAGGCCAGCAAAAAGGCCCCCTGCCTGAAGCTCAGCTCCGCGACTTGATCACCCGTGGCATGGTGGGCGCCGATACGCTGGTGTGGACCGAGGGAATGGCCGGCTGGCAGAAGGCCGGGGAGATTCCAGGTCTTGTTCCGAGCGCTGGGGCGCCGCCGGCGTTTCCGCAGGCCGGTGGACCGCCGCCGGTTGCGGCATCGGCAAGCTACAGCGGCGGCGCGCTGTCGGCCGACTTCCCGATCTGGGGCCTGTTCGGACGCAGCGTGCTGATGTTCATCGGCCAGATCTTCGTCATCCCCGCGCCGTGGACCGCGACCGGCCTGTACCGCTTTGCGATTCCCTATATTCGCGTGCCTGGCCGGCCGCACCTCGCCTTCACCGGGCAGCCGCTGGACATCTGGTACGTCTTCATCGTGCTCGGCCTTCTGACCTATGCCGGAGCCGCCAACAGCAACATCGTCACGCTGCTCTCGCTGCTGTTGCAGGGCTTCCTGAGCTGGATGATCGTTCGCTGGATCTTCGGCCGTCTCAGCTCGAGCGGCCAGGACCTGCCGATCTCGTTCAACGGCAGCCCGGCCGTCTATGTCGGCTGGTACGTGCTGATGGTGATCGCGTCCATCACCATCATCGGCTGGGCCTGGGTGATGACCGCATGGCTGCGCTGGATCTGCCGCAACGTCGAGGGCACGCGCCGCGAGGTCACCTTCAATGCCTCCGGCCTCGACGTGCTGTGGCGAACCATCGTGTTCGCGGTCGGCTGCGGCTTCCTGATCCCGATTCCGTGGGTGCTGCGCTGGTACGCCAACTGGTTCATCTCGCAATTCGCGTTGACCGAGCGCGGCGCTCACGCCGACGCGTAAGCGTCCTAGGCCTTGCGTTCGCGCACCGAGCCTTCTTGCGCGACGGACGCCACCAGCGTGCCGTCGGGCTTGAAGATCTGGCCGCGGGTCAGACCGCGGCCGGACTGTGCGCTCGGCGAATCCTGGGCGTAGAGCAGCCATTCGTCGGCGCGGAACGGGCGGTGAAACCACATCGCGTGGTCGAGGCTCGCCGGCATCATGCGCCGGTCGAACAGCGTGCGGCCATAGCGCGCCATCACGGCATCGAGCAGCGAGAAATCCGACGCATAGGCGAGCGCGCACAGATGCAGCGCCGGATCGTCGGGCAGCTTGGCCGCGGTGCGGATCCAGACATGGATGCGGCCATCGTCGATCTTCTGGCCGAAATAGCGGCCGAGCTCGACCGGGCGCAGCTCGATCGGCCGGTCGCTCTCATAGTAGCGGCGGATGAACTCCGGCATCTCCTTGAACATCGGCTGCTTCGACACTTCCTCCGCGGTCAGCTTCTCCGGCGGCGGCACGTCGGGCATCTTCTCCTGATGATTGAAGTTGCTCTCTTCGTCGGAATGGAACGAGACCATGATGGAGAAGATCGCGTTGCCGTGCTGGATCGCGGTGACGCGGCGGGTGGTGTAGCTCTTGCCGTCGCGCAGCCGCTCGACCTGGTAGATGATCGGGATCTGCGGATCGCCGGGCAGGATGAAATAGCAATGGATCGAATGCGGCAGGCGGCCTTCGACAGTGCGGCACGCCGCGACCATCGCCTGACCGATCACCTGGCCGCCGAACACGCGCTGCCAGCTCGTCTTCGGGCTGTTGCCGCGGAACAAATTCACCTCGAGCTGCTCGAGATCGAGGATGGACAGCAGGTCGATCAGGCTCTTGGACATGGGATGCGCATCCTGGATGGGTTGAGTGCCGTCATTCCGGGGCGCGGCGTAGCCGCGAGCCCGGAATCCATTCATCCACGGAAGATGCGGCGTGATGGATTCCGGGCTCGCGCTACGCGCGCCCCGGAATGACGAATGGGGCTGAATGGCCGCTCTTGTTTCTGCCCCCTGTTTCGCCCAGCTATTATCAGGTAGCAAGCACAGTCTGATGGCGTCGGGCGCGTAAGGAAAAGGCATGCCGGCACAACGAAGTATCGTGATCTGCGGGGGCGCATTTGCGGGGCTGGCGCTGGCCGTGGCATTGCGCCAGGGGCTCGGGCCGGACATCCCGGTCATCGTGGCCGATCCGGCGCTGAGCCAGCGCCCGAGCCGCGATCCGCGCGCGACCGCGATCGTGGCGGCCTGCCGGCGGCTGTTCGAGACCCTCGGCGTCTGGGGTCAGGTCGCGCCGACCGCGCAGCCGATCACCGACATGGTCGTCACCGACTCCAAGCTGGAGGACGCGACGCGCCCGGTGTTCCTGACCTTCGCCGGCAATGTCGAGCCCGGCGAGCCGTTCGCCCATATGGTCGAGAACCGCTATCTGATCGATGCGCTGGCGGCGCGTGCCGAGGCAGAAGGCGTCGAGCTGCGTGCCACCGCGGTGTCGACATCGGAGTCACGCCCCGACGGCGTCAGCGTGCGGCTGGCCGACGGCACCGAGATCGATGCGAGCCTTCTGGTCGCCGCCGATGGCGCGCGGTCGAGGTTGCGCGAGCGCGCGGGGATTGCGACCCATGGCTGGGACTATGATCAATCCGGCATTGTGGTGACGGTCGGGCATGAGCGCGAGCATCATGGCCGTGCCGAGGAGCATTTCCTGCCCGCAGGCCCGTTCGCGATCCTGCCGCTGACCGGCAACCGCTCGTCTCTGGTGTGGACCGAGACACGCAAGGACGCCGCGCGTATTGTCGCCTTGAATGAAGAGCAATTCCACGCCGAGCTCGAGCAGCGCTTTGGTTTGCACCTCGGCGAGATCAAGGCGATCGACAAGCCGCGTGCATTTCCGCTCGGCTATTTCGTTGCGCGCTCGTTCATCGCCGAACGGCTGGCGCTGATCGGCGACGCCGCGCATGTGATCCATCCGATCGCGGGGCAGGGGCTCAACATGGGCCTGAAGGATGTCGCGGCTTTGGCCGAGGTCGTGGTCGACGCGGCGCGGCTCGGCATCGATCTCGGACAGGCCGACGTGCTCGAGCGCTACCAGCGCTGGCGGCGCTTCGACACCATGGCGATGGGCGTTGCCACCAACTCGCTGAACTTCCTGTTCTCCAACGAATCGACGCTGCTGCGCACCGTGCGCGACATCGGCCTCGGCCTCGTCGATCGCGCGCCGCCGTTGAAGAGCATGTTCATCCGCCAGGCGGCAGGATTGTCAGGCGAGGTGCCGCGGCTGCTGAAGGGTGAGGCGCTGTAAGCTTTCGCAGCTCCGTAGCCCGGATGAGGCGGAGCGAAATCCGGGTAAGATCATCCACGGATAGAGCGGTCCCGGATTGCGCTGCGCTTCATCCGGGCTACGCGGTTACATCAATCGATCTTGCGGGCCTCTTCCGGCAGCATGATCGGGATGCCGTCGCGGATCGGATAGGCGAGCTTGGCCGAGCGCGAGATCAGCTCCTGCCGCGCGGCGTCGAATTCCAGCGGACCCTTGGTGATCGGGCACACCAGAATTTCGAGCAGTTTTGGGTCGGCGGTGCTTTCGAGGTGGTCGGTCGTCGAATTCATTGCGGCCTCCGGCTCGCGGTGATGTAGCACATCCAAATGTCGGCTGTCAGCGCTTCGTCATCCGCAGCAACTCGTCGATCGCCGCCTGCTGCTGGGCTTTCGGCAGCGTCTGCTCGGACAGTGCGTAGCCGATGAACGCCCAGTAGAAGATCTGCGCCCGGCCGCGCGCTTCGTTGTCGGGAAATCCGGCATGCCGAAGCAAGGTTTCGATATAGCCGATGCGGCGCCGGTCGACCTCGAGCACGGCCGCGCGCGCCGCGGCGTCAGCGGTGGCCCAGCTGCGCACC
>NZ_LGHK01000082.1 GCF_001908235.1 Bradyrhizobium sp. NAS96.2 | reverse complement strand
AGCCCCGCCGCGTCACAGACCCCGGCGCCGCCGCCGGCCGCCCCGGTGCAGACCGCCGATCCGTTCGGCGAGCCGTTCACGCTGGAGCCGAAGAAGGTCGTGATGCTGAAGGGCACGGCCAATTGGGATTCCGCCTTCGACGCGCTGATCGAGGCGTTCAAGCAGCTCACCGCCCTGCTCGACAAGGACGGCATCAAGGCATCGGGCAACCCGATGATCGTCTACACCTCGACCGACGACACCGGCTTCACCTTCATCGCCGAAATCCCGGTCGATCAGGATGCGAAGAACCTCGGCAAGAACATGAGCATGGGCAATTCCCCCGACGGCAAGGCGCTGAAGTTCGTCCATCGCGGTTCCTACGACAACATGGACAACACCTATGAGGCGATCACCAATCACCTCGACGACAAGAAGCTCGAAGCCAAGGACACCTTCATCGAGGAATACATCACCGATCCCTTGAAGACCGCCGAAGACAAGCTTGTGATCAACGTCTACGTACCCCTGAAGTGAACCAGATGACCAATCGCCTTCCTTTCGCCGCCACCCTCATCGCGACCACCCTGCTGGCGGCACCTGCATTAGCCGACAGCGACTTTCCCCCGGCGATCTCGGTCACCGGCGAGGCCACCGTATCGGCGGCGCCCGACCAGGCGCAGCTCGACGCAGGCGTTACGACCGACGGCAAGACCGCACGCGAGGCCACCGAAGCCAACAATGTGACGATGGGCAAGGTGCTGGCGGCGCTGAAGGGCGCCGGCATCGCGGAAAAGGATTATCAGACCTCGCGGCTGTCGCTGCAGCCGCAATTCGCCAACCGGCCGCCGTCGTCGCCTAACGCGCCGCCCAGCATCGTCGGTTATCACGCGAGCAATCGCGTCACGATCAAGCTGCACGATGTCAGCAAGGTTGCTGGTGTCATCGACGGGCTGGTGGGCGCCGGCGCCAACGATGTCGGCGCACTCAATTTCTCGGTGTCGCAGGCCTCGAAGCTGCTGGACGACGCGCGCGAAAAGGCTGTCGCCGACGCCCGCCGCAAGGCGGAGATCTACGCCAAGGCCGCCGGCGTCACGCTCGGCGCGCCGTTGAACATCGCGGAAGTCGGCTCGGCGCCGGTGCCGATGTTCCGCGCCAAGATGGCCACGGCCGGATTCGCCGCGGCACCGACGCCGGTGGCGCAGGGCGAGGAGACGCTGACGGTGAATGTGAGCGTGTCCTGGGCGATCAAGGAGAAGTAATTCGAGACGGCCCAATCAGTGTCGTCCCGACGAAGGCCGGGACGACGGTTAAATCTCGAATACCTGTCCCGGCTTCAGCGTCAAAAACTTCTCGCGCGGCACGCTCGCCGCGTCGAGCGCTTGGCCCAGCGCGATCGCGGGCGCGTCGATCGCTTCGTCGGTCAATTGGAACGTGCCGTGGTGATGCGCCAGCGCTTGCGCCGCGCCGCAATCGGCGAGCGCCTTCACCGCATCCTCCGGGTTCATGTGCTGGTCGCGCATGAACCAGCGCGGTTCATAGGCGCCGATCGGCAGGATCGCGAGCCTTAAGGGGCCGTGCGCCTCGGCAACCCGGCGGAAATGCCGCCCGTCGCCGTAACCGGAATCGCAGACGATGTAGAGCTTGCCGGCCGGCGTCTCCAGCACGAAGCTCGCCCACAGCGCCTTGTTGCGATCGAACAGGCCGCGCGCCGACCAGTGCCGCGTCGGCGCCAGCGTCGCCGCGAGTCCGTTGCCGAGCTCGACGCGCTGATGCCAGTCGAACGCCTCGGCCTTGATCGCGACATCGGACGCACGCATCGTCACATCATTGCCGAGCGGCGTGATCACCCGCGGCGCAAACGCGGCATGCAGCTTCGACAGCGTCGCGACGTCGAGATGGTCGTAATGGCCGTGCGACACCAGCACGACGTCGATGTGAGGCAATTTGTCGAAGGCAATGCCGGGATCATTGTGCCGCTTCGGCCCGGCAAAGCTGAACGGCGAGGCGCGCATCGACCACACCGGATCGACCAGAATGTTGCGGCCTGAGGTCTGGATCAGCCAGCTGGCATGGCCGACGAAGCAGAACCGCACTTTATCGCCCTCGACGCGCGGCGGCGGCGTATCGGCATGGGGGCTTGGCGCCCATTCCGGCCAGACTGCGCGTTTCCGGCCGCCCCCGAACTGCCAGCGCAGCACCTCGCCGAGCGATTTCGGCGGCGAGCCATCCGGATCGAAGAAGTGCAGGCCGTCGAAATGATCCGAGACGGGGCCGTCATAGGTTTTCATGGTAGTCATCCAGATCGAGGGCACGCCGATCGCAGCGGCGGCTCCGGTCAAGGTTGCGAAAAGGCGGCGGCGGGTGATGGGCAAGCGGGTTCCCGAATAGGAGGCAGGCTCCGTTTATATGGGTGGCAGCGGCGAATTCGGAATCGACGGAGCAAAACGACATAATTTCAATACCTTAAGGTCAAACCCAGACCGACTGCAGCGAAACTTTCCTTGACTTTGCCGCCCCGGCAGCGTTTAACGCCGCGACTTTCTCGGAAAGCTCCGTCTTTTCGACCCGCCGACTGGTCCTGGAGGCCAGAGGCCAACGCCCGACAGCGCGATGCGCCCTCGGGCGCGAAAGTGTTTGGATTTCCTTCTCCCTCGCCCCGCTCTTGCGGGGAGAGGGTCGGGGTGAGAGGCTCTCTCCGCGGATGATGCGCGTGGATAGTCCCGTACCCCCTCACCCGGATCGCAAGGGCGATCCGACCTCTCCCCGCAAGCGGGGCGAGGTGAAAAGAGGACAACGGCATTGTTCGACAATCTGTCGGAACGGCTTGGTGGCATTCTCGATCGTCTGACGGGGCGCGGTGCGCTGACCGAAAAGGATGTCGATGCCGCGATGCGCGAGGTGCGCCGCGCGCTGCTCGAAGCCGACGTCGCGCTCGAGGTGGTCCGCAGCTTCATCGACCGTGTCCGCGAGCAGGCGATCGGCGCAACCGTCGTCAAGTCGGTGACGCCGGGCCAGATGGTGGTGAAGATCGTCCATGACGAGCTGGTCGCCACGCTCGGTTCCGACGGCCAGACCATCGACATCAACTCGGTGCCGCCGGTGCCGATCATGATGGTCGGTCTGCAAGGCTCCGGCAAGACCACCACCACCGCAAAGCTCGCGCGCCGCATGGTCCAGCGCGACAAGCGCAAGGTGCTGATGGCCTCGCTCGACGTCTACCGCCCGGCGGCGATGGAGCAGCTCGCGGTGCTCGGCCGCGATCTCGACATTCCGACGCTGCCGATCGTCGCGGGCCAGATGCCGCCACAGATCGCGCGGCGCGCGCTCGAGGCCGGCAAGCTCGGCGGCTACGACGTCGTGCTGCTCGACACCGCCGGCCGCACCACGCTCGACGAGGACATGATGAAGGAGGCGGCCGAGATCAAGGCCGCCGCCAACCCGCACGAAGTGCTGCTGGTCGCGGACTCGCTCACCGGCCAGGACGCGGTCAACCTTGCGCGCTCGTTCGATGAGCGCGTCGGCCTCACCGGCATCGTGCTGACAAGAGTGGACGGCGACGGCCGCGGCGGCGCCGCGCTGTCGATGCGCGCAGTCACCGGCAAGCCGATCAAGCTGATCGGCACCGGCGAAAAGACCGACGCACTGGAAGACTTCCATCCGAATCGCATCGCCGGCCGCATCCTCGGCATGGGCGACGTCGTCTCGCTGGTCGAGAAGGCCGCCGCGAACATCGACGCCGAGAAGGCCGCGCGCACCGCCGAGCGCATGCGCAAGGGTCAGTTCGACCTCAACGACATGCGCGAACAGCTGCAGCAAATGGCCAACATGGGCGGCATCGGCGGCCTGATGGGCATGATGCCCGGCATCTCCAAGATGAAGAACCAGATCGCCGCGGCCGGCATCGACGACAAGATTTTGAAACGCCAGGTCGCGATCATCGATTCAATGACGCGGCAGGAGCGCAAGAACCCGGATCTCCTGAAGGCGAGCCGCAAGAAGCGCATCGCGGCCGGCGCCGGCCAGAGCGTCGAGCACGTCAACAAGCTTTTGAAGATGCACCGGAACATGGCCGACATGATGAAGGCCATGGGAAGCGGCAAGCGCGGCCCGCTCGCCGGCATCGCGCAGGCGATGGGCTTTGGCGGCGGCATGAAGCCGCCCTCGCCCGAGGAGATGAAGGCGATCGCCGAGAAGATGCAGGGCGGCGCCGGCGGCGGCCTGCCCAACCTGCCGAAAGATTTGCCCGCAGGGCTGCGCGGCGGCCTGCCGAACGTGCCGGGCCTGACCGGCCTTTCCGGCAAGCCGATGCTGCCGGGCCTCGGCGGCTTCCCGGGCAAGAAAAAATGACTCTCTTTCGTCATTGCGAGCGCAGCGAAGCAATCCATCTCACCGCCCGCGGAGACATGGATTGCTTCGTCGCTTCGCTCCTCGCAATGACGGCGTAACTGACCAATACAGACTTCAAACCAACACTTAAGGAGAACTAGATGTCCGTTGTTATCCGCCTCGCTCGCGCAGGCACCAAGAAGCGTCCGGTCTATCACGTCGTCGTCGCCGACTCGCGCTTCCCGCGCGATGGCCGCTTCATCGAGCGTCTCGGCCACTTCAACCCGCTGCTGCCGAAGGACAACGAAGCGCGCCTGAAGCTCGACATGGACAAGGTGAAGGCCTGGCTCGCCAAGGGCGCGCAGCCGTCGGATCGCGTGACCCGCTTCCTCGACGCCGCCGGCGTCAAGAAGCGCGCGCCGCGCAACAACCCCGAGAAGGCCGTGCCGCGCAAGGAGCGCAAGGCGCAGGCTGAAGCCGCCGCCAAGGCTTAAGCTGAACGGCGACCACGGTGGCTGCACCGGTCTGTGTCGCCCGTATCGGCGCTGCGCATGGTGTGCGCGGCGCCGTCCGGCTGTGGACCTTCACCGAAGATCCGCTGGCCGTGAAGGATTACGGCCCGCTGATGACCAAGGACGGCACGCGCCAGTTCGAGGTCACGCATGCGCGCGAGGCCAAGGACCATCTGGTGGTGACGCTGACGGGCGTCGCCACCCGCGACGACGCCGAACGGCTCAACGGTCTCGAGCTCTACGTGCCGCGCGACCGGCTGCCGGACACCGACGACGGCGAATACTACCACACCGATCTGATCGGGCTCGCCGCGGTGACGACGGCAGAGCAGCCGCTCGGCAAGGTGATCGCGATCCATAATTTCGGCGCTGGCGACATCATCGAGATCGCCCCGCCGCAGGGCGCGACGATGCTGCTGCCCTTCACCAACGCGGTGGTGCCGACTGTCGATCTTGCCGGCGGCCGCGTCGTGATCGACCTGCCGCAGGAAATCGACGGCGACGATCCGTCGGCGGCCTGACCAGGAAACACTCCTTTTTTTGAGCATGATCTTTTCTGAAAACCGGTTCCCACTTTTCCGGATCATGCTCTAGCCTGTCATTCTGCCCTGCTGCTCGAGCCAGTCGCAGAACACCGCGCTGTGCGGATCGTTGCTGCGGCCCGCCGGAAAATACGCGAAGTAGCTCCGCGCCGGCAGGCTGACGTCTGGAAACGGCGTCACCAGACGCCCGGCCGCGAGATCGTCCGCGATCAGCGCAGTCGGACCCATCGCGACGCCGAGGCCATCGAGCGCGGCTTGGATCGTCAAATAGAAATGATCGAACGTCAGCGCCGCTGCCGGCTCGAGCGCGGAGTGCCCCGCTTCGGTCAGCCAGTCGCGCCACAGCCGCGGCATCGACGTGACATGCAGCAGCGTGTGCCGCGAGAGGTCCGCGATCTCGTGCAGTGGCAATTGCGCGAGCAATGACGGGCTGCACACCGGCAACCGCCGCTCCGACACCAGGAAGCGCGACGAGAAACCGTGGAAGGTGTCGGGCCCGCCGCGGATCACGACGTCGAAGGATTCAGGCAGCGCATCCACCGGATCGTTCGACGTGCTCAGCCGCACCTCGATGTCAGGATGCTCGGCGCGAAACCGGCTCATCCGCGGCAGCAGCCACCGCAAACTGAATGTCGCGAGCGCGTTGACGCGCAACACCGCCACCGCGGCATCGCCGCGCCGCTCGCGATGCTGCTGTACGGCGGCCGAGATCCGGTCGAGCGCCGGCGCGAATTCCGCCAGCAGCGCCGCGCCCGCCGGCGTCAGCACCACCCGCCGCACCGAGCGCCGGAACAGCGCCGGCGCGCCCAGCCATTCCTCGAGCAGGCGGATCTGCTGGCTGACGGCCCCGTGCGTCACGCTGAGCTCGGCGGCGGCTTCCTTGAAGCTGCCGAGCCGCGCGGCGGCCTCGAAGGCACGGACCGCATTGAGCGGCGGCAGGCTGCGGCGTGGGACGAACATGCCCCCTCAATACCAGATTTTCTAACGCATGATCCGATTATTACTGATTTGTGACAGACGTTTAGGCGGCGCATAGTGTCTTGCAAGCTTCTCGTATCTCTTCTCTTTCTGGAAATCTCGCCTGATGCCCATCCGCCCAAACTTTAGATTTTCTTGTGCCGGATGGCTGCAATGAGCGTATCCGCAGAAGCCGGCGCATCCTCCCCCGGCAGCGTCAGGACGACCCGCACGTTGACGGTGACTGGGTTGAACCACGCCCTCCACGACGGCTACACCGACCTGATCTACGTGCTGTTGCCGGTCTGGCAGGCCGAGTTCGCGCTGAGCTACGCGCTGCTGGCGCTGCTGCGCGGGCTCTATGCCGGCGCCATGGCCGGCTTGCAGATTCCGGTCGGGCGCATCGCAGAACGGATCGACGGCAAGATCATCCTGATCGCGGGCACGGCGCTGTCGGCGCTCGGCTATGTATTCGCCGGCTTCTCCGGCGGCGTGATCGGACTTGGCCTCGCGCTGGCGCTCTCCGGCGCGGGCTCGAGCACGCAGCATCCGATCGCTTCATCAGCGGTGTCGCGCGCCTATGGCGCGGGCGCGCGCGGGCCGCTCGGCATCTACAATTTCTCGGGCGATCTCGGCAAGGCGGCGATCCCGGCGCTGACCTCGATCCTGCTCGTGATCATGTCATGGCGGCACACGCTGCTCGTGCTCGCATTGGCAGGATTGCTTGTCGCGATCTGCATCGCGCTCTGGATGCCGTGGGTCGGCAAGGGCGCCGGGCACAAGGCGACCACGGCATCGCGCCGCGAGGGTGCAGGCGGCGGCTTTCCCTGGCTGCTCGCGATCGGAATTCTCGACACCGCGGTCAGGATGGGCTTCCTCACCTTCCTGCCGTTCCTGTTGCGCGACAAGGGTGCGTCGCTGCCGACCAACGGCCTCGCGCTGGCGCTGGTGTTCATCGGCGGCGCCGCGGGGAAATTCACCTGCGGCTGGCTCGGCGAACGCGTCGGCACGCTGCGCACCGTGCTGATCACCGAAGGCGGCACGGCGGCGCTGATCGTTGCGGTCCTCGTATTGCCGCTGGCGCCAGCCATCGTGCTGCTGCCGCTGCTCGGCGTGATGCTCAACGGTACCTCCTCGGTGCTCTACGGCACGGTGCCCGAGCTCACGCCGGCGCATCAGACCGAGCGCGCTTTCGCGCTGTTCTATACCGGCACGATTGGATCGGGCGCGATCGCGCCGGTGCTCTACGGCCTGCTCGGCGACGCACTCGGCCCGACACTCGCCACCACCGCGACTGCGCTCACGGCGCTGGCGATCTGTCCGCTTGCGGTGGCGCTGGCGCGGCATCTCGCGGACGAGCCAAAGGCGGCGTGACGCACAGCGCGCCAAGCCCGGGCGACTGCCTGTCTTCTCCTTCCCCCTGAAAAGGGGGAAGGTCGGGATGGGGGTCAGCCGCAGGCGACGCTAGATGTGGAGAGACTTGATCCCCACCCGCTTTGCTCTGACGAGCAAAGCGACCTCCCCTTTTCAAGGGGAGGTTCGAGCTGTAGCCCGGATTGCGCTTCGCTCCATCCGGGCTACTTAATCGGGGTGTCGAGGAGCATACTAATGACAAGCACGCACAAGGCCTGGCGGTTGCACGCCCACAATGATCTTCGCTTCGAGGATGTCGCAACGCCCCAGCCCGTGCCCGATGGCGTCGTGGTGCGGATCGAGGCCGGCATGGTGCTGTCCTACACCAACAAGCTGCTCTCAGGCGCGCTGCCCTACAGCCTGCCGCCGATGCCGTTCGTGCCGGGCACCAATGCGATCGCACGCGTCGTCGCTGCCGGCGAGAACGTCACGCATGTGCGGAGCGGCGACCGCGTGTTCCTGAGCCCGCATCTGCGCGGCGACGTGCCGGATCGCGATCCGCCGCAGATCCTGATCGGCCTCACCGCGACGGTGACGACGCCGGAGGCGCTCGCCTTGCAGGCGCGCTGGCGCGACGGCGTGTTTGCCGAGATCGCGCACTGGCCGGCCGCCTGCGCCACGCCGCTCGCCAATCTCGACGACAAACCGGCGACCGAGCTGATCGGGCTAGCGAAACTGATCGTGCCGTTCGGCGGCTTGCAGCGCTCCGGCCTGCGCGGCGGGCAGACCATCATCGTCAACGGAGCGACCGGCTATTTCGGCTCGGGCGGCGTGATGCTCGCGGTCGCGATGGGCGCGGGCCGCGTCGTCGCCGTCGGACGCAAGCAGGCCGCACTCGAGCAGTTGCGCGATGCATTCGGCCCGCGCGTCATCCCCGCCGTCGTCAGCGGCGATGCATCGGCCGATCTTCAGACCATCCGCCGCGCCGCCGGCGGCAGCGCCGATGTCGCGCTCGATTTGCTCGGCACCGCGAAGAGCACCTCGACCACGCTCTCGTGCCTGCGCGCGCTCAAGCGCGGCGGCCGCATGGTGCTGATGGGCAGCGCCGAAGTGCCGCTCGAGCTCTCGTTCCGCGAGATGCTGGCCAATGACTGGGAGGTGGTCGGGCAGTTCATGTACGACCGTACCGCACCCGGCCAGCTTGCCGCTCTCGCCGCCGAAGGCCTGCTCGACCTGCGCAAGATCAACGTCGCGAGCTTCGCGCTCGCCGACTTCCGCCGCGCGGTCGACGCCGCCGCCATGATGCAGAGCCTCGACCTGACGGCCGTGGTGCCGTAACCAAAGGCCATGACATCGCAAGAGTCCCCATCCCAAGCGGCAGCATGGCGCGCCACCGTGCTGACCCTGTTCCCGGACATGTTTCCGGGACCGCTCGGCGTGAGCCTCGCCGGCAGGGCGCTGGCTGGCGGCCTCTGGTCGCTGGAGGCGCGCGATATAAGGGCATCGGCGACCGACAAGCACCGCAGCGTCGACGACACGCCGGCCGGTGGCGGCCCGGGCATGGTGCTGCGGGCCGACGTGCTGGCGGCGGCGATCGATGCCGCCGCGATCGCGCCTGATCGCCCACGCCTCTTGATGAGCCCGCGGGGTCGGCCATTGACCCAGACCCACGTCGCCGAGCTGGCGGCCGGGCCCGGCCCCCTGATCGTCTGCGGTCGCTTCGAGGGCATCGACCAGCGGGTGATCGAGGCGCGGGGACTGGAGGAGGTCTCGATCGGCGATTATGTGCTGTCCGGCGGCGAAATCGCCGCGATGGCGCTGATCGACGCCTGCGTCCGCCTGTTGCCGGGGGTGATGGGGAAGCCGGCCTCGGGAACCGAGGAGAGCTTCTCCGAAGGACTACTGGAATACCCCCAATACACCCGTCCGCAGGAGTTCGAGGGCCGCCAGATCCCGGAAATCCTGATTTCCGGCGATCATGCCAAGGTTGCGGCCTGGCGGCTGGCCCAATCCGAGGCCCTGACGGCGGCCCGGCGGCCCGATCTCTGGGCTAGGCGCGCCGGCCAAAAAGCCGCTCCGCGACGGACAAAAAACACGACAGACGGGTGACAAACCCTGCGCTTTGCCTTATAGGCACGGCCTAATCCGCACACGCGCAGGATAGATGGACGTTTGCGCAGCCCGCACAGGCTGGGCGCGCCGCCGATGGAGATTTCGATGAACCTTATTCAGCAGCTCGAAAAAGAGCAGTTCGACAAGCTTGCCGCCACCAAGGAAATCCCGGAGTTCGGCCCCGGCGATACCGTCATCGTCAACGTGAAGGTGGTCGAAGGCGAGCGCACCCGCGTGCAGGCCTATGAAGGCGTTTGCATCGGCCGTTCCGGCCAGGGCCTCAACGAGAGCTTCACCGTGCGCAAGATTTCGTACGGCGAAGGCGTCGAGCGCGTCTTCCCGGTGATGTCGCCGATGATCGACTCGATCAAGGTCGTGCGTCGCGGCAAGGTGCGTCGCGCCAAGCTCTATTACCTGCGCAACCTGCGCGGCAAGTCGGCCCGCATCGTCGAGAAGCAGGACCGCCAGACCGCCGTCGGCGAGTAACGTTTCCATCAAAAGGGGATGTGACCAAAAGCGCGGGGCCAGCCCCGCGCTTTTTTGTTGCGGCATACCTATCTGACGTAGCACCCCGCGCATCGATCGATTGTCGCGGGCGCGAGCCCTGTGTTAGAAATTTAGAATGGTTCCGGATCAAGCAAGCCAGCGCTGCCCAAGTCAGACCTGCAAGCGCGTCGTGATCGACGATCGCTCGCGGCTGCCCGGCCGCTTCTTCGGGCGCTTTGCGACGTCGGCAACGTCTGAGCTTAGACGCGCAGCTTAACGCTGCCTGGACGCTTTCGCCTGCTCGTGCGCCTAAGACGCGCTCAACGCCATTCACCACTGAATATCTTCTGGAGCTGAAGCTCATGTCCAAACCGACCACGCTGTACGACAAGATCTGGAACGACCATCTGGTCCATGAGGCCGAAGACGGCACCTGCCTGCTCTATATCGATCGCCACCTGGTGCACGAGGTGACCTCGCCGCAGGCGTTCGAAGGCCTGCGCGCCGCCGGCCGCAAGGTGCACGCGCCCGAGAAGACGCTCGCCGTCGTCGACCACAACGTCCCGACCACCGATCGCTCGAAGCCGAACCCTGACCCCGAGAGCATCGAGCAGATGCGGGTGATGGCGGAGAACGCCAAGGAATTCGGCATCGAATATTACAACGAATTCGACAAGCGCCAGGGCATCGTCCACGTCATCGGCCCGGAGCAGGGTTTTACGCTGCCCGGCACCACCATCGTCTGCGGTGACAGCCACACCTCGACGCATGGCGCGTTCGGCGCGCTGGCGCACGGCATCGGCACGTCAGAGGTCGAGCATGTGCTGGCGACGCAGACGCTGATCCAGAAGAAGGCCAAGAATATGCGCGCGATCGTCGACGGCAAATTGCCGGAAGGCGTGACCGGCAAGGACATCATCCTGGCGATCATCGGCGAGATCGGCACCGCCGGCGGCACCGGCTATGTGCTGGAATATGCCGGCGAGGCGATCCGTGCGCTGTCGATGGAAGGCCGCATGACGGTCTGCAACATGTCGATCGAAGGCGGCGCACGCGCCGGCCTGGTCGCGCCCGACCAGAAGGCGTTCGACTTCCTGCGCGACCGCCCGAAGGCGCCGAAGGGCGCCGCATGGGATGCCGCGATGCGCTACTGGGAGACGCTGCGCTCCGACGAGGGCGCGCATTTCGACCACGAGCTGCGGCTCGACGCCGCCAAGCTGCCGCCGATCGTCACCTGGGGCACGAGCCCTGAGGACGTGATCTCGATCACCGGCTTCGTGCCCGATCCCGACAAGATCGAGGATGAGGCGAAGCGGCTCTCCAAGCACCGCGCGCTGAAATATATGGGCCTGACCGCCGGCACCAAGATCACCGACATCAAGCTCGACCGCGTCTTCATCGGCTCCTGCACCAACGGCCGCATCGAGGATTTGCGCGCTGCTGCGAAGATCGCCGAGGGCAAGACCGTCAACGCCAGCGTCAACGCGATGATCGTGCCGGGCTCGGGCATCGTGAAGGAGCAGGCGGAAGCCGAAGGCCTCGACAAGATCTTCATCAAGGCCGGCTTCGAATGGCGCGAGCCGGGCTGCTCGATGTGCCTTGCGATGAACCCGGACAAGCTGAAGCCGGAGGAGCGCTGCGCCTCGACCTCGAACCGCAACTTCGAGGGCCGCCAGGGCTTCAAGGGCCGCACCCATCTGGTGTCGCCCGCGATGGCCGCGGCCGCCGCGATCGCCGGTCACTTCGTCGACGTCCGCGACTGGCGGTAAGGAGAGGTTTCGCCTCAAGCTCGAGCCGTTGCGGAAACGGCTCGTTAACGGAGCGCACGCACACTGCCTCCTTGCGAAAGCAACCTTCGCAAGGAGCGCGTGCCGTGGCCGATAAACCCGAATTCGTCGACATGATCAGCGACGCGACGCGCCAGAAACGCCGTCGCCGCGCCGCGCCGCGCATCATCGATCCGCTTCCCGAGGTGAAGGAGACCTCGCGCCTCAGCCACTGGCCGCCGGAGCGCTGGACGCAATGGCGGATGGAGAACCTGACGCCGTGGAAGATCAAATCCTGGAAGCTGAAGAACTGGGACTAGGTGCATGATCCGGAAAAGTGCGAAGCGGTTTTCCGAAAAGATCATTCTCAAACAAGAGTCTAAGGCGCGATCAACCTCATCTCATCGCGCTTCAGCTTGACAAGCCGGGCGCCGCGAGGCGCCCGCTGTCATTTTCAGGCCTTACCAATAAACCCCGTACGGCCGCCAATGGTGACGGTGATGCCACCACGGCCGGCAGATCCGCCGCGGCCCGTAATAGGTCCAGACCACCCGACAGTGCCGGTGGTGATAATAGGCCGGGTAATAATACGACGGTCCGTAGAAGTAGCGCCGGTGATGGAAGTGCCGGCGATAGCCGTAGCGGTAACCGCCGCCATAGAAGCGGTGGTAGCCGCCGTAATGGCGATGGAAGCCGCCGTAGCGATAGCCGCCATGAAACGCCGGCGCGGCGCGGAAGCCGCCACCATGGAAGCCGCGAAAACCGCCGCCATGGAAGCCACCGCCGTGAAATCCGCCACCGTGGAAACCGCCGCCATGAAAGCCTCCGCCGTGGCCACCGCCACCGCCATGCCGAACCTGGGTCGTCATTCCGTCTGCCGCGGATTTCGCCGCAGGCGCGGTGCCCGGGCTCGCCAGCGACAGCGCTTCGGCGCGTTGCTGCGCGGCGATCGACAATGCGAACAACGCGGCCGCCGCAACACCAAGGCGGCGCACCAGTCGACGCCGCAAAGAGCTCTCCCTCATCTCCGAACTTCCCTGACAACAGCAATGACAGCCGTGCTGCATGGCAGCCGGTCGCATTGCGTTCATTGCAGTCGCTCCCGGCATGACGCTAAGAATGCGCAACTGAATGCGTCATGAACGCGCAAGGCGCGCACGACGGAAAATCCGGAGAGAAGCCCCGTGACTGTCTATGTGGTCGTGCAGCTCAAGATGACCGATCGGGCCGCCTATGACCGGTATCAGGCGCGCTTCTTCGACGTGTTCAGGAAGTTCAACGGGCGGCTGCTGTCGGCCGACGAACATCCCGCGGTGCTCGAAGGCAATTGGGATCGCGACAAGCTTGTGCTGATGTCATTCCCCGACGAAGCCGCATTCCGCGCCTGGTCGGAATCGCCTGAGTACGTCGAGATCTCCAGGAATCGCAAAGCGGGTGCGCAAGGCATCGTGCTGCTGGCGAAGGGCTTTGCGCCATGACGCCGCCGGAGCAGCTCCGATCGGAGCCGCTCTGCCGTTGCACCACGTGTGTCGCGCGCCGTGCGACGACGTTTTTCACCAGAATGGGCCGAACCCGAAGCCGAAGGTAAACGGCGCCGGCGAAGCGTAAGGATACGGCCGATAGTAGTAGGGCCGTCCGTAATAATAGGAGCCGTACGGCCGATAATAGGAATAGGGCTGATAGTACGGCCGGTAATAGGGCCGGTAGCCGTGGTGATGATGGTGACGATGATAATGGCGATGATGGCGCTGCGCGCTGAAGTCAGTCGCCTTGCCCGCTTGCCGCCCTTGTGCCGCAGCCTGCGGCTTGGCTGATGCCGCGGCGGTCGCCGATGCCGGCGCCGTCAACGCGAATGCACAAGCGACAGCGGCGACAACGATCCATCTCATCATGATCAACTCCTGCAGATTTCGATTGATATCATCTCACGCGCGCGAATCTGCCGGTTTGATGGCTGAGAACGACGACAGGCCCGCTGCTCACGGGCCTGTGTCTCAACCGCGCTGATACGCCGCGCGATCAGCGGCGCCAGTGGCGGCGATGGCCCCAGCCACGGTGATGTCCGCGACCCCAGCCGCGATGCCAGCCACGACCATGGCCCCAGCGCACCTGCGTGGTGGTCTGGTTCGCGTTGTCCTGAACCGTTGCGGCGGTGCCTGGCGTGGCGAGCGACATCGCGTTCGCGCGCTCGGCCGGCGCCGCCAAAACCAGCCCGGCACCGACGGCCGCAAGCCCCAGAACCTTCATCACCTGCATGAGTTATCTCCTTGATCCCTTGAGGTCACGTCTTGCAACGACGATTGGTTTTCGAATCGACCCCGTTGCCGCGACGCAGATCGCGAACTGGATGCGGATGACGTGAGTGGGGAAATGAATATCTGCGCCACAATCATGAATGCCGGTGGCGCGCGCAGGTTCCGACGGGCCGCACGATTTTTCGCGCAGATGCGCAAAACCCGGCATGGACTATGGTCGTATCTCGCGTGCTCTCTGTTGCAGGAGATTGCCGTGACACACACAGGCACACGCAGCCGCGTGCTTCGAACTGCCGTTGCGACGCTCACTGGTTCCATGCTCGCCGATGTCGCGCTCGCCTCGCAAGGACCGGGCGGCGGCATGGGAACGGCGAGCCATCTCACGCAAATGCTGATGGCGCTCGCGGTCTATGGAACGATGGGAGCGATCGCAGCCGTCGCGCTGATCAGTGCGACACGCCAACGTATGCGCAGCTAGCCCGGGCGCCAGAAGCAGTTCATGCGCGGCGTGATCACGGTGCCGCTCGGCCGGTGCTCCTGCACATAGGTCGCGGTGCAATCGCGCACGGCGTTCGGGCCGGGATTGTAGCGCGGGATCACATCCGGTTCCCAATGATCGGGCCGCGACCGGTAGATCGGCACGCGCCTCAGGTGGCGGCGCTCGACGACCCGCTCGCGGACGACCGGTGCCTCGCCGATGCGCGCTTCGGCCGCCGCGCTCTGCGCGCGCGCCTCTCCGGCCGGAAGCAAGAGCCCGACTGATGCCGCCAACAGCGCTGCCGCCACGATCCTCTTCATCACGCCACCCGAGCCCCAATTATTGGCCGCACGGTCTCCCATTGCGCCGCCAAGGTCAACTGCGCTGGCGCCGCTGGAGGCACTCGCGCTAAAGGAGTGTCATGTGGACCACAGCAAAAGCCCCCTCGCTCGCCGAGATGGAGGCCATGGCGCACGAGGTTTTCGCGCGCCTGCCGGAGACGTTCCGGGCCCTCTGCGAGGGCCTGATCATCCGTGTCGACGATTTCCCGACCGACGAGGTGCTCGACGAGATGCAAGCCGAGAGCGAGTTCGACCTGCTCGGCTTGTTTCACGGCATCGGGCTGCCGCAGCAGAGCTATGGCGACGTGGCCCGGCTCCCCAACCTGGTCTGGCTCTACCGCCGGCCGATCCTGGACTACTGGGCGGAGCACGACGAGACCCTCGGCCACATCGTCCGCCACGTGCTGATCCATGAGATCGGGCACCATTTCGGCCTCTCGGACGCCGATATGGAGGCGATTGAGGCCGATGCGGGCTAAAGCGTTTTCGAGCGCAAGCCTGTCCCGGACTTGACCGGGATGGACCCCGGTTCGCGTGAAGAAAACGCGTCAAAACGAGAATCTGGAGCCCGTTCCGCTTCCATCGGAACGGAATGGGCTCCAGCTTTGCAGAAATGGCCCTTTTACCGCTGTTACATTCGCGATAGATATCCGGCCCGTATCCCCATTTTTTGCCCGGGAAGAGCACCGATGGACAAGTTCACCACGCTGGAAGGCGTCGCGGCACCGCTGAAGATCATCAATGTCGACACCGACATGATCATTCCGAAGCAGTACCTGAAGACCATCAAGCGCACCGGCCTTGGCAAGGGGCTCTTCTCCGAGCAGCGCTACAAGGATGACGGCAGCGAGAACCCGGATTTCGTCCTCAACCAGTCGGCCTATCGCAACGCGAAGGTGCTGGTCGCCGGCGACAATTTCGGCTGCGGTTCGAGCCGCGAGCACGCGCCCTGGGCGCTGCTCGACTTCGGCATCCGCTGCGTGATCTCGACCTCGTTCGGCGACATCTTCTACAACAACTGCTTCAAGAACGGCATCCTGCCGATCCGCGTGTCGCAGGAGGACCTCGACAAGCTGTTCGACGATGCCGAGCGCGGTGCCAATGCGACGCTGACCATCGACCTCCCCAACCAGGAGATCCGCGGTCCCGACGGCGGCAAGGTGAAGTTCGAGATCGACCCGTTCCGCAAGCACTGCCTGATCAACGGCCTCGACGACATCGGCCTGACGATGGAGAAGAAGAAGTCGATCGACACCTATGAGGCCAAGCTCAAGGAACGTGCCTGGGCCTGAGGCCCGGCGTATCATCGCGCCCCGGTGCCCTCAGGCCGCCGGGGTTTTTCTTTGCGAACTTGTCCCGTCCCAAACCTGCTGATAGCTGACGCGCATGCTGCCTGACATCGTCACCTTCTGGCATGGCTCCATGGACGCGCTGCGCCAGACCTGCCTGCGCTCGCAGGTGGCGACAGGCCACAAGGTCACCGTCTACAGCTTCGACCCGATCCCCGGCCTGCCCGAGGGCGTCGGCAATGCCGAGGCCGAGGCCGTGCTGCCGCACGCGTTCTCGGAGAAGCTGCGTCCTGCCGAGCGCGACGGTTCGTGGCGCGACTGGACCATCCTGCAATTCAGCGACTTCTTCCGGATGCGGCTGATGGCGCAGCGCGCAGGCGTCTGGCTCGATGCCGACGTGCTGCTCCTGAAACCTGTCGAGATCGATCCGGCAAAACCCTATTTTGCCTGGGAGCGGCCGCAGCAGCTCGGCAACTCCGTGCTGTATCTGCCGCCACACGATCCAATCGTGCGCGCATTCGAAGCCTTGATGCGGCAGGACGAGCTGACGCCGGACTGGCTGGCACTGCGTCACCGCCTGACCTTTGCGATGCGCAAGCTGCGCGGCAAATCCAATCGCCTCTCCGACATCCGCATCGCGATCTACGGGCCGGCTGCGCTGACCGCGCTCGCGCGCCGCGAAGGCGAATTGCAATACGCGCTGCCGAAGCGTGCGTTCTATGCGGTGCACGCCGAGCCAAGGCTGTTCTTCGAGCCGTCGGATTTCTCGCATTACCTGAACGATCCTGGGATCATCGGCTTGCACATCTCGCCAAAGGGACGCGGCAAGGAGGCGCCGATCCCCGGCAGCCTCTATGCCTGGGCAGCGGAGCGTTTTCGGTAAGCCCGAGCCAAATTGATCTGTCACAAGGTCGAGCCTGGCAGATGGCCTCATATTGGGCTGCCACTCTGTATTGGAGGCGTCCCATGACCACCGAAGCTCGGACGTACCCTGTCGTCGAGTATCTGATCGATGTGTTCGGCAGCTGGCTGAAGCATCGGCGGGAGCTTGGCGAACTGCGCGAACTAGACGATGCAAGTTTCAGCCAGATCGCAGCCGATTTGCGGATCAGCACCGGCGACCTCACCGAGTTGGTGCGCCGGGGGGCGCACAGCGCCGACGAACTGCCGAAGCTGCTCGAGGCACTCGGGATCGATCAGCAGAAGCTGGCACGTACCGAGCCCTTGGTGCTGCGCGACATGGAGCGGGTCTGCAGCCTGTGCGGCCACAAGCGGCAATGCGACCATGATCTCGCCGCCGGCACGTCCAGCGGGCGCTATCATCAATACTGCCTGAATGCCGCGACGATCGATGCATTGGGTGAGGCTGCCGGTACCCGCAAGTCAACGTCATGAGGTGCGTCGATGCTGAATCAGCACGCCGTCTGGCGTCGTGCATTGCTGATCGTCGTGATCGTGATGGCTGCGCTCTTCTTGCTGCGCCAGCATCAGGCCAATGGCGCGGGACTGCCTTCAGAGAGCATTGCCGCCGGACATCGGCTGGCTGAAGCGTGGTGCATGGAATGCCATGTTATTGGCGAGATCGCCACAGGCGCGAAGAAAGTGCCGCCGGACTTCGTCGCCGTCGCCAACCGGCCCTCGACCACCACGCTCTGGCTGAAGGTATTCTTGAAGACCAGCCATCCGACGATGCCCAACATCATCGTCGGCCCAAGCGAGGCCGATGATCTCGCGAACTACATCATGAGCCTGAAGCGCGACTAGCGCGCTTCGCATTCTGCGGGCGCGGCCGGTGGCCGTCAATGTCTCATCGCGGCGATTGCGTCGGCGATTGCGATGGTGCGCTTCGCCATCTCGGCGTGCAGGCGCTCCACCATACGGCCGTCGAGCTGGATCGCGCCGCGCGAGGCGTTCTCCGGCTGTGCGAAGGCGGCGATGATCTTGCGCGCCTCGGCGACCTCGGCCTCCGGCGGCGTGAAGATCGCGTTGCAGGCGTCGATGTGGCTCGGATGGATCAGCGTCTTGCCGTCGAAGCCGAGATCGCGGCCCTGCGCGCATTCCTCCGCGAAGCCGTCGACATTGCTGATGTCGCCGTAGGGCCCGTCGAGAATCTCGAGTCCATGCGCGCGCGTCGCCAGGATGCAATGCGTGATCATCGGGATCATCGCCGCGCGGCCCGGCTTCATGCGGATCCGGGTTTCACGCGCAATGTCATTCGGGCCGAACACGAATCCGGCGAGCCGGATTTTGGAATCCTTCGAGGCCGCAGCAAGCTTGTCGGCGTCGAGCACCGCGCGCGCGGTCTCGATCATCGCCCAGACCCGGATCGAGGCAGGAGCGTTGATGTCGCTGAGGCGATCGGCGACGGCGTTGAGATCGTCGACCGTGGAAATCTTCGGAACCAGGATCCCGTCCGGCTGCGCCTTGCCAGCCATGCCGATGTCGTCGACCCACCAGGGCGTATCGAGCGCGTTGATGCGGATCAGGACCTCGCGCTTGCCAAAACCCTTGGCGGCAACCGCCTTGGCGATCTGCTCGCGGGCCACCGCCTTGGCATCGGCGGCAACGGAATCCTCGAGATCGAGGATAATGCCGTCCGCCGGCAGCGTGCGGGCCTTCTCCAGCGCCCGTGCATTCGATCCCGGCATGAACAACAGGCTGCGGCGCGGACGGGTCATCGGCATTCTCCTCGGGGCCTGGGCTCCGCCGCTGTCCATTGTTTGGGCATTGGGCAGGAACCATCCTTCAACGCTGCCGTATCATCTCAGGCGGCACGCCGAAAGTCTTGTTCCCGTCATTGGCATGTGGTTAGCCAGAGGCCATGAAATTCTTTCCGAAGCAGTTGATCGACGGCTACCGGACCTTCGCGACCCAGCGGTTGCCGACTGAACAGTCGCGCTACCGAGATCTGTCGGAACGCGGCCAGTTTCCCGAAACCATGGTGATCGGCTGCTGCGATTCCCGCGTCTCGCCCGAGGTGATCTTCGACGCAGGCCCGGGTGAGCTGTTCGTGGTGCGGAACATCGCCAACCTGGTTCCGGTCTATCAGCCCGACAGCAACGCCCACGGCGTGTCGGCCGCGCTGGAATACGCCGTGACCGTGCTGAAGGTGAAAAACATCGTGGTGCTGGGCCATGCCCAGTGCGGCGGCATCCGCGCCTTCGTCGACAAGATCAAGCCGCTGACGCCCGGCGACTTCATCGGCAAATGGATGCAGATGTTCATCAAGCCGGGCGAGGTGGTCGAGCAGCGCGACCATGAGAGCATGCAGGACTTCGTCACCCGCATCGAGAAGGCGGCGGTGTTCCGCTCGCTGGAGAACCTGATGACCTTCCCGTTCGTCCGCGAACGCGTGGAGAGCGGCGAGACGCAACTGCACGGCGCCTATTTCGGCGTCGCCGAGGGCTCGCTGTTCGTGCTCGACCGGGCTGCGAAGGAATTCATCAGCGTCACTGACGCCCTGAAGGCCGGCGAGTAGCGCCCTTCAGTTACTCCTCGTCGTGGGCGTTGCCCCAGCGATCGGACAGCGCGAGCAGCAGCGCCGAGATCACGAACACCAGGTGCACGGCGACGAGCCAGGTCATCCGCGTCGCGTCGAACGCGGCATCGATGTTCAGGAACGCTTCCAGCACATGGATCGCCGAGATCGCGACGATCGATGCCAGCAGCTTCTGCTTCAGCCCGGCAAAATCAATCTTGGTGATCCAGATCGGCCAGTTCGGGTTGCCCGACGTGTCGATGCGCGAGACGAAGTTCTCGTAGCCCGAGAACACCACGATGAGAATGAGATTTGCGACCAGCGTGACGTCGATCAGCGCCAGCGCGTCGAGGATGACTTCAGTCGACTTGTAGCCGGCCGCATGCAGGACGAACTCCCACAGCATGCGGGCGAATTTCAGCAGCAGCACGGCAAGCGCGACGACCAGGCCGACATAGAACGGCGCCATCAGCCAGCGGCTGTTGAACAGCACGTATTCGAAGCCGCGCATGATGCGCGGCGTCGCCGGACTTGCTGGGGTGGGGACCGATTGTTCCGACATGGCTCAGCCCCCCCGTTTTGGTCTGTCTTAAGCCGCTTTTTGCTTGGCGGTGATCAGCTTGCGGTTGATCAGGACTTCGGCGATCTGCACGGCGTTCAGCGCCGCGCCCTTGCGCAGATTGTCCGACACGCACCAGAACGCCAGGCCGTTCTCCACCGTCGCGTCCTCGCGGATGCGGCTGATATAGGTCGCGTCCTCGCCGGCGGCCTCGTAGGGCGTGACGTAACCGCCCGGCTCGTGCTTGTCGATCACAAGGCAGCCCGGCGCATTGCGAAGGATGTTGCGCGCCTCGTCGGCGGTGATCGGATTGGCGAACTCGACATTGACGGCTTCGGAGTGACCGACGAAGACAGGCACGCGCACGCAGGTCGCGGTCAGCTTGATCTTGGGATCAAGGATCTTCTTGGTCTCCGCCATCATCTTCCACTCTTCCTTGGTGAAGCCGTCTTCCATGAAGACGTCGATCTGCGGAATGACGTTGAAGGCGATGCGCTTCGGAAACTTCTTATTGATCAGCTCGTCATTGGTGTAGACGGCCTTGGTCTGCGAGAACAATTCGTCCATCGCATCCTTGCCGGCGCCCGAGACCGATTGATAGGTCGAGACCACGACGCGGGTGATCGTCGCCTTGTCGTGCAGCGGCTTCAGCGCGACGACGAGCTGCGCGGTCGAGCAGTTCGGGTTGGCGATGATGTTCTTCTTGGTGAAGCCGGCGGCGGCATCCGCGTTCACCTCCGGCACGATCAGCGGCACGTCGGGATCCATGCGCCAGGCTGACGAATTGTCGATCACGACCGCGCCGGCGGCGCCGATCTTGGGCGACCATTCCTTGGAGACCGAGCCACCGGCCGACATCAGGCAGATGTCGATGTCGGAGAAATCATAGTGCTCGAGCGCCTTCACCTTCAGGGTGCGGTCGCCATAGGACACTTCGATGCCGACACTGCGGCGCGAGGCCAGCACGACGACCTCGTCGGCGGGGAATTTGCGCTCATCGAGAATGTTGAGCATTTCGCGCCCGACATTGCCGGTCGCACCGACCACCGCGACTTTGTAACCCATCGTTCACTCTCCGACGAAATATGCCCGTTCCCCCGCAATGCGCGGAAAGGGAAGAGGCAGCGCTTCTATGCGAGAAACCCCGTCAAGACAACGTTGCGTAGCGTTTGAGCGTTTTGATGCGTTTATTTCGGGCCGATCCGGCCGCACCCCATCATACGAGAAATCCGTCAGCGCTGACGAGCTTCGTCGACGAGGTGCACGCCACGCTCTCCGGGCTGTTCGCCTATGCCGCCGTGCTCGCGCTGTTCGTCGTCCTCGGCGTCTATTTATGGAGGCAACTGCCGGACGCAACGGCGATGCGGGCCCCCGCTGCCGCGGGCTGGAGCCTAGCCGGCCGCCAAGCGCCGGCCTTCGTCATTAGCAAGCTAGATCAGCGAGACAAAACAGAGACTTACGAAGTCTTCCGGCATCCCGAGGGCGGCCGCAAGGACATCTTCCGCTGGGCCGATGCCAATGGCGCGCTGGCTGCAGAGCTCGAGATCTACCGCCCCGGCGGCGAGGCCGCGGGGCCTGCGGTCGCCGAGATCGCCGGGCGGCTCGACCCAGGTGGCGTTCGTGAGCTCGAGGCCGCCGGTATCGTTGACAGCAAGTTCGGCAGCGTCACCTTGCTGCGCCCGGCGCGGCAGGACGGCAGCCGGACCTGCCTCGGCTTCCTCAAGCAGGCCGACGCACCCGATCTCAGAATTTCCGGCTGGACCTGCCAGGGCGCGAGCCTACCGGCCCAGCGCGCCGCGATCGTTTGCATGCTGAACCGCCTGACCCTGCTGGCCGCCGGCAATGACCCGAGGCTCGCCGCGCTGTTCGCGCATGCCGAGCTCAAGCGCACCGACTGCGTTACCTCCGGCCCGCCCGCTCTGTCGGCGGATTGGGTGATGGGCAGCGAGAACCCGCTGCTGCGCGGCGCGCTTTGATGGCGAGACCGTGGCAAGGCACTGGTTTTCATGAAACTTTTGCGCTTGGACACGCATTATCTCGCCCGGTGTGGCGCAATTGACCTAGTGACGGCCTCCCCACCATGGCTACAATGTGTTCCGAGTGATTTTGGCGGACGCGCCAGCCCCGACGGGGCCGTAATGACGAGGATGCGATGTCTTTGAAATTCCCTGCCGCGAACAAGCTCGTGGTGTTGCTTGCCGCGGCTGCCGTCACCGCAACCGCATTCGGCATGACCGCGGCCAGCGCGCAGAGCCAGACCCCGAGCAAGCGCAAGCAGCAGGAGCAGTATGACCGCGACGGCCGCCGCTATTACGGCGCGCAGGGTCCGAACCGGGTCTATCAGCAAGGTCCGCGTACCCGCGTTTACGTCACCACGCGCTCGTGGCTGGATGCCGGCACCGAAGTGCTGCCGGGCGACCGCAAGTTCAACGACTATGCCTATCCGCCTGATGTCGGCTATCCCTCGTTCGGACGCGAGAACAACAACCGCCCGATCGACCGCCAGCCGCTCAGCCCGCCGTCCGACCTCGGCGGCTATCCGCGGACCTTCCCGCTGTACTGAGACATCAAGCTGCGCGTCGTCCCGGCGAAAGCCGGGACCCATAACCACCGCTGGTGGTTATGATGCTCGTCTGGCAGTCATTTTCAAATCGAGAAGCCGCGGAGTATGGGTCCCGGCTTTCGCCGGGACGACATCGAATTTGTGGCTAAAGCGTAACCTTTACGCATGCAGCTTCTGCAATTCCTTCAGGATCGCTTCGCCCATCTGGCTCGTGCTGGCAGGCGTGGTGCCTTCCGACTTGATGTCGGCGGTGCGCAGGCCGCTGGCGAGCACCGCCGCGATCGCGGCGTCGACCTTGTCGGCGAGATCGCCCATGTCGAAGGAATAGCGCAGCGCCATGCCGAACGACGAGATCATCGCGATCGGGTTGGCGAGACCCTTGCCCGCGATGTCGGGCGCCGAGCCGTGCACCGGCTCGAACAGCGAGCGCCGCTTCTTGGTCTTGGAATCGACTTCGCCGAGCGAGGCCGACGGCAGCATGCCGAGCGAGCCGGTCAGCATCGCCGCGATGTCGGACAGCATGTCGCCGAACAGATTGTCGGTGACGATGACGTCGAACTGCTTCGGCGCCTTGACCAGGTTCATACCGCCGGAATCGGCAAGCTGGTGCTCCAGCGTGACGTCCTTGTATTCGCGCGCGTGAACCTGGGTCATGACCTCGTTCCAGAGCACGCCCGACTTCATGACGTTGCGCTTCTCCATCGACGTCACCTTGTTGCGGCGCTTGCGCGCCAGGTCGAAGGCGACGCGGCCGATGCGCTCGATCTCGTAGGTGTCGTAGACCTGGGTGTCGACCGCGCGCTTCTGGCCATTGCCGAGATCGGTGATGGTCTTCGGCTCGCCGAAATAGACGCCGCCGGTGAGCTCGCGGACGATCATGATGTCGAGCCCCTCGACAACGTCGCGCTTCAGGCTCGAAGCCTCCGCCAGCGCCGGATAGCACACTGCCGGGCGCAGGTTGGCGAACAGGCCGAGATCCTTGCGCAGCCGCAGCAGGCCGGCCTCGGGCCGCACCTCATAGGGCACGCTGTCCCACTTCGGACCGCCGACCGCGCCGAAGATCACGGCATCGGCCGCGGTCGCCTTGGCCATGTCGGCTTCCGAGATCGACACCTTGTGGGCGTCGTAGGCGGAGCCGCCGACCAGGCCCTGCTCGGTCTCGAATTTGGCAATGCCCTGCGCATTGAGCCAGTCGATCACGCGCTGCACCTCGGCCATCACTTCGGGGCCGATGCCGTCGCCGGGGAGAAGCAGCAGTTTATGGGTCGCCATGGTCGTTACCTCGAGATAGCTGATTGTTGTCATTGCCGGACTTGCCCCGGCAATCCATCCCGCTTCGAAAAGCTCTGAAGATGGATGGATGCGCGGGTCGGGCCCGGGCATGACGAGCGAGAAAATCCGGGGAGTGCTAAAACGCCCCGGGCGGATTGGCAAGGTGCCCCTCGCAGGGCCAAAATGGCCGGGAAAGAGCCCGCCGCGCCCCAAGAAACCAAGAAGAAGCCAACAAGACGGACCTCATGACCGCAGCCATCGTCTACGCCTTCGCCTCGGCGATTTTCCTCGGCGCCGGGGTGGTGCTGGCGCAGCTCGGCCTGCGCACCGTCGAGCCGCTGTCGGGCGCCGCGATCAGCGTGCCCTCCTTCACCCTGCTGTTCTTGTTGCTGTCGCCGCTGATCCTGCATGGCGAGCCGGTGGTCTGGCGCGCGCTGCCGATCTTCATGGCGATCGGGCTGTTCTTCCCGGCTTCGCTGACGCTATTGACCTTTGCCTCGAACCGGGCGCTCGGGCCGGTCATCACCTCGACGCTGGGCAATCTGGCGCCGCTGTTTGCGGTCACCGCCGCCGTGGTGCTGCTGCATGAGCCGCTGCAGCCGCAGCAACTCATTGGCCTCGTGGTCGCGGTCGCGGGCGCCGCCGTCATCACCGTGACCCGGCCGCGCGACCTCGGCCATTGGCGAAGCTGGGCCTTGCTGCTGCCGCTGACGAGCGCGCTGGTGCGCGGCATCGTGCCGCCGATCGCCAAGCTCGGGCTTGCGATCTGGCCGAGCCCGCTATGGGCCTGCCTGGTCGGCTATGTCATGTCCTCGCTAGTAGTGCTGGTCGTGCAACGGATCCGCAAGGGCAGCTTCATGGTGCAGGCGCCGCGCGAGGGGCGGTTCTGGTTCGCACTGACCGGGATCAGCAACGGGCTCAGCGCGCTCAGCCTGTTCGCCGCGGTCCGCAACGGCCCGATCACGCTGGTGGCGCCGCTCGCTGCGATCTACCCGCTGGTGACTGTGGCGCTGAGCGCTGTCATGCTCAAGCATGTCGAGATATCAGCGCGGATCGTCGCCGGAACCCTGCTGACCGTGATCGGCGTCGCGCTGGTCCTGATCGCCTGATTGCCCGATACGCAAGACAGTATTGCCGCCCGCGGTGCTGGGCAGGACCGTCGCGGCCTGCCACAATGCCGGCATTGCCGGAGTGAATTGTGAGAGCCCCCGCCCCATCCTATCCGCATCCCGCGCGGTTGATCCTGATTTTATCGCTCGCACCGACGGTCGGTCTCGGCATCGGCCGTTTCGCCTATTCGCTGGTGCTGCCTGACATGCGCGACTCGCTGGCCTGGTCGTATTCGGCCGCCGGCTTCATGAACACGATCAATGCCGCCGGCTATCTGGTCGGCGCGCTGCTTGCATCGCGGCTGATCCAGCGCTTCGGGCTTGCGACGTCGGTGCGCTGGTCGACGCTGGCCTGCGTGCTGTCGCTGGCGCTTTGCGCCCTCTCGGGCAATTTCGTGGTGCTGAGCTTTGCCCGCCTCCTGGTCGGCTTCGCCGCCGCGATCGGCTTCGTCGGCGGCGGCGCGCTTGCGGCAACCATTGCGCAGTCGCGGCCGGAACGCGCCAACTTCCTGCTCAGCCTGTTCTATGCCGGGCCTGGCATCGGCATCCTGGCGTCCGGCCTGATCGCGCCCTTCGTGTTGCAGGGTTTTGGCGCCGGCTCATGGTGGATCGTGTGGTGGGCGATGACCTTGCTCTCGGTGATCATGACGGTGCGGCTGCTGCTCGCGCCATTCCACGCTGGAGCTGCTGCAGTCGGCATCGTACGGACCAAATTCGCCGTCACGCCGGTCCTGATCTACCTCGCCGCCTACTTCCTGTTCGGTGCCGGCTACATCGCCTACATGACCTTCATGATCGCCTATGTCCGCGACGGCGGCGGCGGCGCGGTGGCGCAGAGCGCGTTCTGGAGCCTGATCGGCGTCAGCGCATTCGTCACGCCCTGGGTGTGGCGGCGGGTGCTGGCGCTCGACCGCGGCGGGCTCGCTACCACCATCATCCTCGGCGTCAACGCGCTCGGCGCGGCTCTGCCGATCTTCGGCCATTCGCCGCTGCTGCTTGCGATCTCGGCGCTGGTGTTCGGCGTCGCGTTCTTTGCCGTGGTCGGCTCGACGACCGCCTTCGTGCGCTACAACTACCCGCCGGAAGCCTGGCCGACGGCGATCGCGGCGATGACCATCGCCTTCGGCATCGGCCAGACGCTCGGGCCGATCGTGGTCGGCGCCATCACGGATGCGGTCGACAGCCTGTCATTTGCGCTGAATGTCTCGGCCGCGATGCTCGCGCTCGGCGCAGTGCTGTCGGCGTTTCAGAGGAAGGTTGGGCCGTAGCCCTCCGTCGTCCTAGGCCGGGACGACAGCAGACTAGCTTCCGCTGAACGAATTATACCCCTGGTCTTCCCAGTAGCCACCCTTGTAGTCGTTGGTGACTTCCATCGAGAGCACGTATTTCGGGTTCTTGAAGCCGAGTTTGGTCGGCACCCGGATCTTCATCGGGAAGCCGTAGGCGCGCGGCAGGATCTGGTCGGCGAACTTGAACGTCATCTGGGTCTGCGGATGCAGCGCCGAGCGCATGTCCAAAGGTGAATTGTAGCCGTCCTTGTCGGCGCACTGGAACCAGACATAGTTGGCGCGCGTGTCCGCACCGACGAGCTTGAGGAAATCGCGCAAGGGCGTGCCGGTCCAGCTGCCGATCGCGCTCCAGCCCTCGACGCAGATATGGCGGGTCACCTGCTTGACCTGCGGCAGCTTGTACAATTCGTCGAGCGTCCACGACTTCTTGTTGTCGACCAGCCCGCGCACCTCGAGCTTCCAGTCCGCGCCCGCGATCTCGGGCGCATCGTCGAGATCGTAATAGGCATTGAACGGGAACGGCTTGGTGATCATGCTCTCGGGGAAGGTCGGCGCCAGCGCATCCGGATTGAACATCCAGGCCTGCACCGCGTCGTTGAACTTCGAGACCTTCTTCAGCAACTCTTCCGCCGACGACGAATCGACCACGTCGCAGCCGGTCAGCAGCGTCAGCGCGCCGAGGCTGGTGCCGGCCGTGATGAAGCGGCGGCGCGTCAGCTCCGGCATCGTCTTCACCGCATCGCGCAGCAGCAGCTTCTTGTCGACACCGGGGATCAGGAGCTTTCTGAGACGACCCATCGTACCCTCCCTCAACGCCCAATGAGCATCGCGCGCAGGCTCTTCGGCACCAGCAGCGCGAGCGCGACATGGATCACCAGGAAGACGACGATCAGCGCCATGCAGGTGAAGTGAACATAACGCGCGAAGTCGTAGCCGCCGAACAGCGCCACCAGCCAGTGCAGCTGCACCGGCTTCCACATCGACAGGCCGGACAGCACGATGACGACGCCGACGGTGATGATGCCGGCATAGAGCAACTTCTGCACCGAATTGTATTTGCTGAGATCGTCATGCGACAGCTTGAAGGTCAGCGCCGCCTTGGTGTCGGCAATCACGCCGCCGGGGGTGATCGGCAGCAGCTTCTTGCGGAAGCGGCCGGTCGCAAAACCCAGCGCCAGATAGGTCAGGCCGTTGACCATCAACAGCCACATCGCGGCAAAGTGCCAGAGCAGCGCGCCGCCGAGCCAGCCGCCGAGCGTGATGCTCCGGGAGAAGGTGAAGCCGAACAGCGGCGAGGCGTTGTAGATCTGCCAGCCGGACATGATCATCAGGATCATCGCGAAGGCGTTGGTCCAGTGCACGATCCGCACCCAGACCGGCTGGATCACCTTTGCGGGTGCCGCGGTCTCTGCCTGGTGGTCGTTGACGGCAAGGCTCGTCATGGAAGTATCTCTGCTCATGGTCGTTACCGGTTTATACGCCCGGAACCGGCGTTCCGTTACGGGGTCTCGCGTTATCAGTTTGATATACGCCACCTCGGATGGTCACAAAAATGCGAGCCGGGGCGAGGCTCCGGCTCGCTGTTTCGGAAGGCGTTCAGGGACTAAATCGGGCCGCCGGGTGTTACGACGCCGGCATCAGCACGGTGTCGACCACATGGATGACGCCGTTCGACTGGTTGACGTTGGAGATCGTCACCATCGAGGTGCCGCCCTTGGCATCGACGATCCAGACCTTGCCGTCCTGCCGCTTCACGGTCAGCTCCTCGCCCTCGGCGGTCTTCAGCATCTTGCCGTTGGTGAGGTCGGAGGCCTCGAGCTTGCCGGGCACCACATGGTAGGTGAGGATCTTGGTCAGCGTCGCCTTGTTCTCGGGCTTCACGAGACTGTCGACGGTTCCGGCCGGCAGCTTGCCGAACGCGGCGTTGGTCGGCGCGAACACCGTGAACGGGCCCTTGCCTTCCAGCGTGCCGACCAGGCCTGCGGCCTTCACCGCGGCGACGAGGGTGGTGTGGTCCTTCGAATTGACGGCGTTCTGGATGATGTTCTTGGACGGGAACATCGCGGCGCCGCCGACCATCACGGTCTTTTCCTCGGCGCGGACCGGCGCGATGACGGTGGCAGTGATCGCGAGCGCGCTGAAGGCGGCGGCAGCGAGATAGGCAATACGCTTCGACATGATTTCGTCTCCCGATGGGTAATCTGGCCGGCGCGTCTCCGCCGGCGATGAAGGGGCAACAACGGCGCGGGTTGGTTGATGAAAGCGCCGTCGTTGAGCAGAGCTACGCGAGGTTTTCCGGGCGGTTTCCGGAAATAATTCTTTGTGATTCCTGAAACCGGCTGCGCCGCGCTTCGTACACGCGCGCATCGCACGACCTGCGCGCCATTCCATTCAGCGGAATGGACGGGTGCGCTGCCGCGAGCAATTTGCTTGCCGCCCTTGTTCGATTGGTTCAGCCTGAGATTGCGGCGCAGCTTCGCCGCCGGCGGTCGTGGGGATGCCAATCATGAGCAGCATTACGGCGGATGGGCGCGCCGCGCCTATGGTGAACGATGCCGGCAGCGACGTCGGCCCGCTCGAACAGAAACATCTGCAATTCGCCAACTACCGCGCTGTCGCGGGCAGCGCCGAGCTCACCAAGACGCACTGGCACATCGCCACCGCCAACGCGCTCGGCTGGGGCTTCGACGGCATGGACGGCGTGATCTTCGCGCTGATCTCGCCGATGGTGATCAAGGAGTTTGCGCTAAGCCTGCCGGAATATCGCTCCGGCATGCAGATCGCGCTGTTCGTCGGCATCGCCGGGCTCTACTTCTGGCCGTGGCTCGCCGACCGCTACGGCCGCCGCACGCTGCTCGCGGTCAATATCGCACTGTTCTCGCTGTTGATGCCGGTGGCGGCGCTGTCGCCGACCTTCGCGGTGTTCGTGATCGCGCGCTCGCTGCTGTTCTTCGCGCTCAACGGCGAATGGTCGCTCGGCTCGATGCTGGTGGCGGAGACCTGGCCGGCGCGCTTGCGCGGCCGCGTCATCAGCATCACGCGCTCGGCCTGGTGCCTGGGCGCGACGCTCGCCGGTGCGATCACCGGCCTCGTCGCCGCCAATTTCGGCTGGCGCATCGCCGTCATGGTGCCCGGCGTGATCGCGCTGCTCGCGATCTATATCCGTTCCACCTGTCCGGAATCGCCTTATTGGGTGCGTTCGCAGGACCGCAAGCGGCGCATCTCGGAGACGCTGGCGCGCGGCGGCACGGTCAGCGACGACGACCGCAACTGGTTCACCAAGGCCAAGTCGGTCGGCATCAGCCAGGTGTTCATGCCCGACGTGCTGCCTTCGACATTGGTCGCGCTGTTCGTCGCCTGCGCCTCGACCTGCATCTACGGCACGGTCGGCGCCTGGATGCCGCTGTATCTGTCGACCGAGAAGCACTGGTCGACCGCCGAATACAGCCTGTTCTACGTGTTCTACGGCCTGTGCGGCTTCCTTGGCCTGTGCGTCGTCGGCTGGCTGATCGACAAGATCGGGCGCCGCCGCACCTTCATTATCACCCTGATCGAGGGCGCGATCTTCATGACGCTCTGGGTCTATTCTGAAGACCGCGTCCTGCTGTGGACGTTCGGGCTTCTCTGGTGTCTCGGTTTCCTCGGCTTCTGGGGCCCGAGCACGACACTGACCGCGGAAATCTTCCCGACGCGAATCCGGGGCGCCGCCAACGGCGTGGTCTGGGCGATCGCGTATTTCGTCGGCTTCGTGCTGTTCCCCTTCGTCTCGATCGCGCTCCAGCAGCACACCGGCTCGTTCGCGCTGGCGTTCCTCTGCATCCCCGTGCTGATGATCGCGATGGCGATCGGGGTGTTCCTGTTCGTGCCGGAGCATACCGGCAAGGAGCTGAACGAGATCAGCGAGTGAGGTCGATCGGATGAAGCGCAGCGAAACCCGGAAACAGCCTCTCCCCGGAAAGACCGTCCCCGGATTACGCTTCGCTCCATCCGGGCTACGCTGCTCCACCTCCCCTTGAAAAGGGGAGGTCGCTTTGCTCGCCAGAGCAAAGCGGGTGGGGATCTGCTCTCTCCGCTTGCAGCATCGCCTGCGGCTGGACCCCCATCCCAACCTTCCCCCTTTCAGGGGGAAGGAGAAGACCGAGTACGCCTAATCCCTGTTCGCCGGCGTCTGGATGAAGCCGCGGTTGTGGGTCGGGCTGATCAGGATCTCGTTCATGCAGACCCGCGCCGGCATGCTGGCGACGAAGGCGATGGTACGGCCGCAATCCTCGGGCTGCAGCATCTTGGCCTGCTCGGCCTCGCTCGGCACCACCGGCCGCTGCTTCAGGATCGGGGTCGCGACCTCGCCCGGCGACAGGCAGCAGGCGCGCAGGCCGTTGATGCATTCGTCCATGTTGAAGGAATGGGTCAGCGCCAGCACCGCGTGCTTGGTCGTGGTGTAGGCCGGGCCCGGCATCTTCGAGACGTGGCGGCCGGCCCAGGAGGCGACGTTGATGATGCAGCCGTCCTGCTGCTTGCGCATGGTCGGCAGCACCGCGCGCATACAGTAGAGCACGCCGTTGAGGTTGACCTCGACCAGCTTGTCCCAGCCTTCCAGTTCCATGTCGGCCCAGCTGCGCTTCGGCACGTTGATGCCGGCGCTGTTGACCAGAAGGTCGATACGGCCGTGCCTGGCGACGATCGCCTCGGCCGCCTTGTTGACGTCGGCCTTGTTGCTGACGTCGAGCGGGATCGCCTCGGCCTTGCCGCCCTTTTTCGTGATGTTGGCCACCACGCGGTCGAGTTCTTCCTTGCGGCGGCCGGAAACCACCACCGTCCAGCCGTCCGCAGCCAGGAATTCCGCCCCGGATTCACCGATTCCCGTTCCACCGCCGGTGACCCAGGCCACGCGTTTCCCATTATTTGTCATGCAAACTGTCTCCGTTGCTTTCCGAAGGGCGTTTTTGCTAATCCAGCCAGACCTTTCCGGCTCTTTTTCGCCCTTCGGGGGATGTTGCATGAACACGACCACCAACGCCAACCTGTTTTCCCGCCTGTTCGACGGCCTCGACGATCCCAATCGGCTCGCGATCGAGCAGCTCGACGGCAGCCGCATCTCCTATGGCGATCTGATCGCGCGCGCCGGCCAGATGGCGAATGTGCTGGTTGAGCGCGGCGTCAAGCTGGGCGACCGCGTCGCCGCGCAGACCGAGAAGTCGGTCTCGGCGCTGGTGCTTTATCTTGCGACCGTGCGCGCCGGCGGCGTCTATCTGCCGCTCAACACCGCCTATACGCTGAACGAGCTCGAATACTTCATCTCAGACGCCGAGCCGGCGCTGGTGGTCTGCGATCCCTCCAAGCTCGAAGGCATCAAGGCGATCGCCGCCAAGGTGGGTGCGAAGGTCGAAACGCTCGATTCCAGCGGCAAGGGTTCGCTGACCGAAGCCGCCGACAAGGCGCCGAAGGAATTCGCCACCGTGCCGCGGGCAAACAACGATCTCGCCGCGATCCTCTACACCTCGGGCACCACCGGCCGGTCCAAGGGCGCGATGCTCTCGCACGACAATCTGGCGTCGAACTCGTATTCGCTGGTCGACTACTGGCGCTTCACCGACAAGGACGTGCTGATCCACGCACTGCCGATCTATCACACCCACGGCCTGTTCGTGGCGAGCAACGTGACGCTGTTCGCGCGCGCCTCGATGATCTTCCTGCCGAAGTTCGATCCGGACGCGATCCTCAAGCTGATGGCCCGCGCCACCGTGATGATGGGCGTGCCGACCTTCTACACCCGCCTGTTGCAGAACCCCGGCCTGAACAAGGACGCGACAAAACACATGCGGCTGTTCATCTCGGGCTCCGCGCCGCTGCTCGCCGACACCCACCGCGAATGGTCGGCCCGCACCGGACACGCCGTGCTCGAGCGCTACGGCATGACCGAAACCAACATGAACACCTCGAACCCCTATGACGGCGATCGCGTGCCCGGCGCAGTCGGCTTCGCGCTGCCCGGCGTGACGGTGCGAGTCACCGATCCCGAAACCGGCAAGGAGCTCGCGCGCGAGACCATCGGCATGATCGAGGTCAAGGGCCCGAACGTGTTCCAGGGCTACTGGCGCATGCCGGAGAAGACCAAGTCCGAATTCCGCGGCGACGGCTTCTTCATCACCGGCGATCTCGGCAAGATCGACGACAAGGGCTACGTCCACATCCTCGGCCGCGGCAAGGATCTCGTGATCTCCGGAGGCTTCAACGTCTATCCGAAGGAGATCGAGAGCGAGATCGACGCCATGCCCGGCGTGATCGAATCGGCCGTGATCGGCGTGCCGCATGCCGATTTCGGCGAGGGCGTCACCGCCGTGCTGGTCTGCAGCAAGGGCGCCGATGTCAGCGAGGCCTCGGTGCTGAAGGCGCTCGACGGGCGGCTCGCCAAATTCAAGATGCCCAAGCGAGTGTTCGTCGTCGACGAATTGCCGCGCAATGCGATGGGCAAGGTGCAGAAGAACATTCTGCGGGATTCGTATAAGGATATTTATTCGAAGGCTTGAGGAATGCGGAATTTCGCGAGGGAACGATGAACCGCGAGTATGCCGAGAGGATTTGTCTGCAAGTCTTCGATGCTTTGGACGCAATGTACAAGGCTGAAATGGCCATTGCAGGGCTCGGCAAGCAGGAACAGATCCGATTCCATGATTCGGTTCAGGAGATCATTGCGGACCTCGAGGACAAGCTTCTCGTTCCGATTTGCGAACAATATCCGGACTTGCTGCCACCCACGGAGGAACGGAGTCCACGCATACTTTGCAGCGAATTGACATGGAGCGAGGTGACGCTTCCGCCGTCGGTAACCGAAGGTCAGCTCGACGAGGTCATTATGTCGCTTTTGAAGCCGCGGTGGCGGAAGCTCCTGCGGTTCGTGACCGAGGCAGAAGAACGCTACAAGGAGCTTGGCTGGACTATCAGTTACGAAGCGACCGCGGCTCGATTGAAGGTGCTCGCCGACATGGATCGTATCGAGGGGATCGGCGACATGCGGTACTGGGGCAACAGCGAGGTCCGGTTGAAAGACTGAGTGCGGCTAATGCCCGCCCAGCAGGCTGATCACAAATCGTCCGCCGACGATGAAGAGATACGCCCCGAACGCCACCTCCAGCGCCCGCTTCGACAGCGCGTGCGCGACCTTCACGCCGAGCGGCGCGGTGACGAGCGTCGTCGGCATCACCAGAATCGCGCCGATCAGCGAGACGTAGCCGAGCGCGAACGGCAATTGCAGCGCGGCGACGTCGGGAAAGCGCGCGGCGGCGGGCCAGCCGGCATAGACGTAACCCAGCGCGCCGGGGATCGAGATCAGCACTGCGAGCGCCGACGAGGTCGCGACCGCCTGATGGATCGGCCGGCCGTAGAACGTCATCAGCAGATTGGCGAACAGGCCGCCGCCGATGCCCATCAGCGTCGACAGCAAGCCGACGAAGAAGCCGTAGACGCGCATCAAAACTCCCTTCGGCACGTCGTCGCCGAACTTCCAGGTCTCGCGCGCCAAAAGCAGCCGCGCCGCGGCCGACCAGGCCACCATCACGAACACGATCTTGAACAGCCGCTCCGGCGCGAAGCGCGCGGTGACGCTGCCGGCGGCGACGCCGATCACGATCGGCAGCCACCAGCGCTTTAATATCTCCATGTCGACGGCGCCGCGCCGGTAATGGGCGCGGAACGAACTCAGCGAGGTCGGGATAATGATCGCCAGCGAGGTGCCGATGCAGAGCGGCATCCGCACCTCGAGCGGCACGCCGGCGAGGCGGAAGCATTCGTAGAACACCGGCACCAGGATCGCGCCGCCGCCGATCCCGAACAGGCCGGCGAGAAAGCCGGACAGCGCGCCGACCGCAACCAGCAGCAGCGCAAGCTCGAGCAATTCCTTGGGGTCCAGGCCGGCCATCATGTCCTTCGTGCAGTGTTTGGCGGGCGGTCGCAGCGCATGGCTTTGCACGCGCTGGCGCCGTCTTCGGTTGGTTCGCGGAGAGCAATAGCCCCTTTTGAGATTCGGGAGTATCTATGCTGTTGAGCAGGGTCTCTTGCGAAATGCGGAAGGATCGAGCTTGGACCAGCTTGCGGCGATGGCAGCGTTTGTCCGCGCGGTCGAAACCGGCAGCCTGTCGGCGGCGGCACGGTCGCTGCCGAGCTCGCTGACCTCGGTCAGCCGTCAGATCAGCGCGCTCGAAGAGCATTTCGGCACCCGCCTGCTGCTGCGCACCACGCGCCAACTCGCGCTGACCGACGACGGCAGGATTCTCTACGAGCGCGCGAAATCGATTCTTGGCGAGGTGAAGGAGATCGAGGCGGCGTTGGCGCGGGACCCGCATCAGCCGTCGGGCCGGATTCGGCTGAGTTCACCGAGTCTGGTCGGACGGCTGGTGATCGCACCGACGCTGGTCGAGTTTCTGCGCCGCTATCCGGCAATCTCCGTCGACCTGCTGTTGATCGACCGCACGGTCGATATGATCGAGGAGGATATCCATCTCGCTGTCCGCATCGGCCGCTTGCGCGACTCGCAGCTCGTCACGCGCAAGCTCACCGACCTGCAGATGATCGTATGCGCGGCGTCGGACTACCTGGCGCGACGCGGCGAACCACGCACGCCGGACGATCTTGCCGATCATGACTGCCTGGTGTTCTCCGATTCGCCCGGCAGCGCCGCGTGGCGTTTTGCCGACGGCTCGAGGACGGGTCGCAAATTCCGCATATCCGGTCGGCTCTGGATGAATAGCCTCGAGGCGCTGGTCAACGCCGCGCGAGAGGGCGCAGGCATCGTCCGCGTGCCGTCCTGGCAGGTGCAATCCGAGCTCGCGAGCGGCCGCCTGCGACGACTGCTGTTGGATCACGAGCCAGCCCCGACGCCACTGCATCTCATGCTTCAGCCGTCACGTCTCGCATCGCCTAAGATCAGGGCATTCGTCGACTATCTGGTGGAACAATGGGGCAAAATCGATGCCTTCCGGGCTCCGTCCGCGCGCCAATGAATACGCCGCCCGGCGCTGCGGATTTGGATTCATTTCTTGGTTCGCCGATGCTTGCATCTGGTATACCACACTGCGGATCAACCAGAATTCGGCAAAGCTAGTAATGAACTTCGGTTCGACCGAAGGCTATTTGGCCGTTGCGCGGGCTGATCCTAGTCCGTAAATAGAACTCCTCTACCGCGTTCCCCGATGGGCCGGGCGCGGTCCCTCACATCATAAAGCCCGCCGATGACCGCCAGGATCGAACGACCGCTTTCGCCCCATATTCAAACCTATCGCGTGACCCTGACGATGGCGTTGTCCGTCATCCATCGGGCGACCGGGATCGCGATGTATTTCGGCACGCTGCTGCTGGCCTGGTGGCTGATCGCGGCCGCCTCCGGCCCCACCGCCTACGCCAACGTCCAGGCCTTTACCGGCAGCATCATCGGCAAGCTGATCCTGTTCGGTTACACATGGGCGCTGCTGCATCACCTGGTCAGTGGCATGCGCTACTTCGTCTGGGACCTCGGCTACGGCTTCAAGCCCAATGAGCGCGAGGCCCTGACCTGGGGCGCGCTGATCGCCGGCATCTCGCTGACCGTGCTCGTCTGGATCATAGCCTACGCCGTTGGAGGTGGACGATGAGCGGCCATTCCTCGATGCGCACGCCGCTAGCGCGCGTCCGCAATCTCGGTTCCTCGCATACCGGCACCTCCGATTTCTGGCGTCAGCGCCTCACGGCGGTTGCCATGACGCTGCTCATCGTGCCCGTTCTAGTCGTCATTCTGATGCTGATCGGCCGCAATCACGCCGGCGCGGCGCAAATCCTCGGCTCGATCCCGATCGCCATCATCCTGCTGCTCTTCATCATCGCCAGCACCTGGCACATGAAGATCGGCATGCAGATCATCATCGAGGACTATGTCCATAACGAGAAGGCGAAGCTCGCCTGCGTGATGGCGAACAACTTCTTCTGCGTCGCGGTCGCCATGGCCTCGATCTACGCAATTCTCAAATTGTCATCGGGAGTTTGACCCATGGCCGGTGAAGGTAACGGCAAGGCCACCAACGGCAGTGGCCCGGCCACGAACGGCAAGGCCTATCCGATCCAGGACCACACCTACGACGTCGTCGTGGTCGGCGCTGGCGGCGCGGGCCTTCGCGCCGTGGTCGGCTGCTCGGAAGCGGGGCTGCGCACCGCCTGTATCACCAAGGTGTTCCCGACCCGCTCGCACACGGTTGCGGCGCAGGGCGGCATCTCGGCTTCGCTCGGCAACATGCATCAGGACGACTGGCGCTGGCACATGTACGACACCGTGAAGGGGTCGGACTGGCTCGGCGACCAGGACGCGATCGAATACATGGTGCGCAACGCGCCCGACGCGGTCTACGAGCTCGAACATTGGGGCGTGCCGTTCTCGCGCACCGAAGACGGCAAGATCTATCAGCGCCCGTTCGGCGGCATGACCATGGACTACGGCAAGGGCCAGGCGCAGCGCACCTGCGCCGCCGCCGACCGTACCGGTCACGCCATGCTGCACACGATGTATGGCCAGTCGCTGCGCCATTCGGCGGAGTTCTTCATCGAGTTCTTCGCCATCGACCTGATCATGGACGATCAGGGCGTTTGCCGCGGCGTGATCGCGCTCAAGCTCGATGACGGTACGCTGCATCGCTTCCGTGCCCAGACCACGATCCTGGCGACCGGCGGCTATGGCCGCGCCTACGCCTCCTGCACCTCGGCGCACACCTGCACCGGCGACGGCGGCGGCATGGTGCTGCGCGCCGGCCTGCCGCTGCAGGACATGGAGTTCGTCCAGTTCCATCCGACCGGCATCTACGGCTCGGGCTGTCTCGTCACCGAAGGCGCCCGCGGCGAAGGCGGCTATCTCGTCAATTCCGAGGGCGAGCGCTTCATGGAGCGTTACGCGCCGTCGGCCAAGGACCTCGCCTCGCGCGACGTCGTCTCGCGCGCGATGACGATCGAGATCCGCGAGGGCCGCGGCGTCGGCAAGAAGAAGGATCACATCTTCCTGCACCTCGATCACCTCGATCCGAAGGTGCTGCATGAGCGGCTGCCGGGCATCTCGGAATCGGCGAAGATCTTCGCCAATGTCGACGTCACCCGCGAGCCGATCCCGATCGTGCCGACCGTGCACTACAACATGGGCGGCATCGCCACGAACTATCACGCCGAGGTGCTGACCAAGCGCAACGGCGACGACAATTCGGTGGTGCCGGGCCTGATGGCGATTGGCGAAGCCGCCTGCGTCTCGGTGCATGGCGCCAACCGCCTCGGCTCCAACTCGCTGATCGACCTCGTGGTGTTCGGCCGCGCCGCCGCGCTGCGGCTGGCCGACAAGCTGACGGCGAACGCCAAGCAGCCGGAGCTGCCGAAGGATTCGGCCGATCTCGCGCTCGGCCGCCTCGATCACTTCCGCCACGCCTCCGGCGGCACACCGACCGCCAAGCTGCGCGACAGCATGCAGCATGTGATGCAGAACAATTGCGCGGTGTTCCGCACCGGCGACGTGCTGCAGGAAGGCCAGAACCTGATCCACAAGGTCTATGGCGGCGTCGGCGACATCTCGGTCTCGGACCGCTCGCTGGTGTGGAATTCCGACCTGGTCGAGACGCTGGAATTCGACAATCTGATCGTGCAGGCGGTCGTGACGATGGATTCGGCGGCGAACCGCACCGAGAGCCGCGGCGCGCATGCCCGCGAGGACTTCCCGGACCGCAACGACAAGGACTGGATGAAGCACACGCTGACCTGGATCGATCCGGCCGGCAAGACCGCGATCGAGTACCGTCCGGTGCACAGCTACACGATGACCAATGACGTGCAGTACATCCCGCCGAAGGCGCGGGTCTACTGAGAACGAAGGCGAGCAAGCATGGTTGAATTCGCACTTCCGAAGAATTCGAAGATTTCCGGCGGCAAGACCTGGCCGAAGCCGGCCGGCGCCACCGAGACCCGCGAGTTCCGGGTGTATCGCTGGAACCCGGACGACGGCAAGAATCCGAGCGTCGACACCTACTATGTCGACACCCACGATTGCGGTCCGATGGTGCTGGACGGTCTGATCTGGATCAAGAACCACGTCGACCCGACGCTGACCTTCCGCCGCTCCTGCCGCGAAGGCGTCTGCGGCTCCTGCGCGATGAACATCGACGGTCAGAACACGCTGGCCTGCACCAAGTCGATGCACGACGTCGGCGCCGGCGGCGCGGTGAAGGTCAATCCGCTGCCGCACCAGCCTGTCGTGAAGGACCTGGTCCCCGACCTCACCAATTTCTACGCCCAGTACGCTTCGATCGAGCCGTGGCTGAAGACCACGACGCCGACGCCGCAGAAGGAGTGGAGGCAGAGCCACGAGGACCGCGAGAAGCTCGACGGTCTCTACGAGTGCATCCTGTGCGCCTGCTGCTCGACCTCGTGCCCAAGCTACTGGTGGAACAGCGAGCGCTTCCTCGGCCCTGCCGCGCTGCTGCAGGCAACGCGCTGGGTCACCGACTCCCGCGATGAAGCGACCGGCGAGCGCCTCGACAATCTCGAGGATCCGTTCCGCCTCTATCGCTGCCACACCATCATGAACTGCGCCAAGGCGTGCCCGAAGGGACTCAATCCCTCCGAAGCGATCGCCGAGCTCAAGTTCAAGATGGTCGAACGCCAGATCTGATCCGACGCGACCGCGGCTGGCGCAGATGTCAACGGCCAGCCGCCGCTGATCGAATCAGGATATCCGAGCCGACCGCATCGACCCCCGGCTTGCGGAGGTCGAGCACGACGTCGACGATGCTGTGATCCTCCGGATCCATCGTGACGGTGAAGCCGAGATCGCGGCACATCCCGATCATCGTGGTATTCTCGGTCAGCACCTGGCCGGACAGGCGCTTCAGTCCCTCCGACTGCGCATAGTGGATCAGGAGCTGCATCAGCGCCCAGCCAAGGCCTTTGCCCTTGAGATCGGACTGCAGCAGGATCGCGTATTCGGCGGTCTCGTACAGCGAGTCCGAATGCAGCCGGACCGCGCCCATCATCTCGCCGGTGGTTGGATCGAGCGCCACAAACGCCATCGCGCGCGCATAGTCGAGCTGGGTGAGGCGCGCGATGAACGCGTGCGAGAACTCCTTCATCGCGTGGAAGAAGCGCAGCCTGAGATCTTCGGCGGAGACGCGCCGGAAGAACGCCTCGACCATCGGCTCGTCCTCCGGCCGCATCGGGCGCGCCGTGACGCGCGAGCCATCGCGTAACGCAAGCTCGCCCTCCCATTGCGAGGGATAGGGCCTGACCGCGAGCCGGGTCTGACCGGCGAACAGCCGCGCAGGTTTGCGGATCGCGACGCGCGCATCGAGCGCGAGCACGCCGCTCTCGTCCGCCAGCATCGGATTGATATCGAGCCCGGCGACCTCGGGAATGTCGGCGGCCATCTGCGCGAGCTTGACGAGGGTGAGCGGCACCAATTCGGCCGGCACGGCCGGCACATCGCCATAGCCGCCGAGCAGCCGCGAGACGCGGGTGCGTCCGACCAGCTCACGGGCGAGATTCATGTCGAGCGGCGGCAGCGCCAGCGCCTTGTCGTTGATCACCTCGACCGCCGGACCGCCGCGGCCGAACACGATCACCGGACCGAAGGTCGGATCGTCGGCGATGCCGAGGATCAGTTCGCGCGCCGCGCGCCGCACGATCATCGGCTGGATCGTCACGCCCTGCAGCGTGGCGTCAGGCCGCGCGCTTCGCGCCCGCGCCATGACGGTCCTGGCGGCCTCGATGACGCTGTCCTTGGTGCGGAGGTCGAGGATGACGCCGCCGACGTCGGAGGCGTGCCTGATGTCGCGCGAGAACACCCTGACCACGATCGCGCGGCCCTCGGCGAGGAACGGCGCCGCCTTCTCGGCGGCGTCCTCGGCACTGTCGGCGACGAGCGTCGTCACGATCGGAATGCGATAGGCCTCGAACAGCGCGACGATCTCCGCCGGATCGAGCCATGCCCGTCCCTCCGACAACGCTTTCACGACCACGTGCCGCGCCGCCGCCGTCTCCGGCGTGAACACCGATGCGACGCCGGGCGGAGTCGCGGCGAGCGCCGTGGAGGCCTCGCGATAGCGCACCAGATACATGAAGGCGCGGACCGCGTCATCCTCGGTCGGGAAGTGCGGAATCCGCGCCGCCTCGAAGATCGCGCCGGTGCGCTCGTCGGCGCCGACCCACGCCGCAAGCACCAGTGCGGCGACCGCACTCCGTTTTGACCGGCGGTCGCGCACGCATTGCGCCACCGCCTCGGCAATCCCCACGGCCGGCGCCACCGCCGTCTCGACGTTCGCGACCAGGACGGCGTCGCTGTTCGCATCATCGAGCAGCGCGTTGAGCGCCACCACGTAGCGGGCGGCATCGGCATCGCCGGCGATGTCGACCGGATTGGCGCATGACCATCCCGTCGGCAGCATCTTGTCGAGCCGTTCGATCGTCTCGGTCGCGAGCGTCGCGGGGACGCCGCCGAGCTCGGCCAGCCGGTCGGTCGCGAGGATACCGAGCCCGCCGCCATTGGTCAGGATCGCGAGCCGGTTGCCGCGCGGGACGAAGCCGCGGCCGAGCAGCTCGGCACAATCGAACAGCTGACGAAGGTCGTAGACGCGCAGCATGCCGGCGCGGCGGAACGCGGCATCATAGACCGCGTCGGAGCCGGCCAGCGCGCCGGTATGGGTCGCGGCGGCCTTCGCCCCCTGCGCCATCCGGCCGGACTTGACGATGATCACCGGCTTCATGCGCGCCGCGGCGCGCGCCGCCGACATGAACTTGCGCGCGTCCTTGACCGCCTCGAGGTAGATCAGGATCGCGTTGGTATGATCGTCGAGCGCGAAATAATCGAGCAGGTCGGCGACGTCGACGTCGAGCTGGTCGCCGATCGAGGCGATGCCGGAGAAGCCGAGCCGCCGCTCCGCCGCCCACTCGATCATCGCCGACGCGACCGCGCCGGACTGCGAGATCAGCGCGACATGGCCATCCGACGGCTGATGCGAGGAGAAGCTCGCATTGAGTTTCGCGCGCGGCACCATGACGCCGAGGCAGTTCGGCCCGATCAGGCGCATGCCGTGCCGCCGCGCCGTCTGCTCCACGATCTCCGCGAGCGAACCCGCACCATGACCGAGACCGGCCGACAGGATCGCCGCACCGGCAACGCCGGCGGCACCTGCTTCCGCCACGATCTCCGGAACCGCAGCCGCCGATGCGCTGATGACGACGAGGTCCGGCGTGAACGGCAGCGACTTCAGGTCGGGAACGGTCGGCGCGCCATCGACATCCGCATAGTTCCGGTTGACGACGCCGAACTCGCCGGCGAAGCCGCTCGCCTTGATGTTCCGGAGCACCGCCGCGCCGAGCGACGACGGGCGTGGGCTGCCGCCGACCACCGCGATGCTTCGCGGCGAAAATACCCGCTCCAGGCCGAACGTCGACATAGCGTGGTCCCGCAGGAAGCGCGTGGTGCGCTTCGAATGAACTCTACTTCCTCGTTCGACCCATTGTACCCGTTGCGACCTTTGGCTGGTATGACGGAACCCACTACTCCGTCTAATGCAGGCCTAACGCCTGCGCCAGGTTGAAGGTCAGGAAGCTCGCGACATAGGCCAGCGCGAGCATGTACAGGAACGTCACCACCATCCACTTCGCGCCGCCGGTCTCGCGGCGGATCACCGCCAGCGTCGAGGCGCATTGCGGAGCGAAGATGTACCAGACCAAGAGCGAGAGCGCTGTCGCCAGCGTCCATTTCTGCGCCAGCACCTGGCCGATCGCATCCGCCGCTTCCTTGCCGCCCTCGATCGAATAGACGGTGCCGAGCGCCGCGACCGCGACCTCGCGCGCCGCCATGCCCGGGATCAACGCCACCGCGATCTGCCAGTTGAAGCCGATCGGCCGCAGCAGCGGCTCGAGCGCATGGCCGATCATCGCCGCGAAGCTGTAGTTGATCGCCGGTCCCTCGGCGCCGGCGGGCGCGGTCGGGAACGAGGCCAGGAACCAGATCAGCACCATCATCGAGAGGATCGTGGTGCCGGCGCGATACAGGAACATCTTGGCGCGGGTGAACACACCGATCGCGATGCTGCGCAGACGCGGCATCTTGTAGTCGGGCAGTTCCAGCATGAACGGCGCCGGCGCATGGTCGCGCCACAGGAAGAACTTTGCGATCGCCGAGACCGTCAGCGCGCTGGTGATCCCGGCGGCATAGAGGCCGAACATCACGAGCCCCTGCAGATTGACGACCCCCCACACCGTGGTCGCCGGAACGAATGCCGAGATGATCAGCGTGTAGACCGGAATGCGCGCCGAGCAGGTCATCAGCGGCGCGATCAGGATCGTGGTAAGGCGGTCGCGCCGGTTGTCGATCACCCGCGTCGCCATGATGCCGGGAATGGCGCAGGCGAAGCTCGACAGCAACGGAATGAAGGCGCGGCCATGCAGCCCGGCGCCGCCCATGATGCGGTCCATCAGGAATGCGGCGCGCGCCATGTAGCCGAAATCTTCCAGCAGCAGGATGAACAGGAAGATGATGATGATCTGCGGCAGGAACACGATGACGCTGCCGACGCCCGAGATCAGGCCGTTCTGCAGGAAGCTCTGCAGCAGGCCCCAGCTTGCGGGCATCACGTCATGGATCAGTTGCCCGAGCGCGGCAAAACCGTCCGACAATAGCTCCATCGCCGGCTGCGCCCAGGTGAACACCGCCTGGAACATCACGAACAGGATCACGGCCAGGATCACGAGACCCCAGACCGGATGCAGCACGACCGAATCGATCCGGTTGGTCAGCGTGTCCGGCTTGGTCGGCAGCGTCACCACCGCTGCGATGATGCGATCCGCCTCGCGCTGCGCCGCCTTGAGGTCGGCAATCGTCGGCGTCGTCCACTCGCTGGCCGCCGCCTCATGCGACTTCGCCAGGAATTCGTCGGTCCGCTTGAGGAGTTCATCGACGCCGCCCTTGCGGACCGCGACCGAGGTCACGATCGGCAGGCCGAGCTCCTGCGACATCCGGTCGAGATTGATCGTCACGCCGCGGCGCTTTGCGATGTCGATCATGTTGAGCACGAGCATCATCGGCCGGCCGACCCGCTTCAGCTCGAGCACTAGCCGCAGGGTCAGCCGCAGATTGGTGGCGTCCGCGACGCAGAGCATGAGATCGGGCACCGCCTCGCCGTCGAAGCGGCCGAGCACGATGTCGCGGGTGATCTCCTCGTCCGGGCTGCGGCCGCGCAGCGAATAGGTGCCGGGCAAATCGAGCACGGTGACGCTGCGGCCCTCCGGCGTGACGAAGCCGCCGGATTTGCGCTCGACCGTGACGCCCGGATAATTGGCGACCTTCTGGCGGCTGCCGGTCAGGCTGTTGAACAGCGACGTCTTGCCGGTGTTCGGCGCGCCCACCAGCGCCAGACGCAGGGATGCAGTTGTCATTCGACGATCACGGCCATGGCTTCGCTCCGGCGCAGCGCGATCGTGATGTTGTCGACGCGCACCGCGATCGGATCCCGCCGGATCGTGCCTTCATGCAGGATTTCCACGCGCGCGCCCTCGACAAATCCCATCTCCACCAGGCGCTGCTCCAGCTCCTGCGGAGAGAGCGATGAGCCCGTCACGAGCGCATCGAGCCTGATGATCTTTCCGACAAAACCGCGATCCGCATGTCCGAGCCGGATGTCCTGAAGATTATCCTGGGAGGTGTCTGGATCGCCTGTCATGCGGCCTGTTTTTCAGCAGGTAGTCACAGGGTCAAGCATTTGCCCGTGAGAGGTTTTAGAACCCCTAAAAACAGCACCCGAGATCGTCATCCCGGCCGATTTTCCACTTGACTGCCGCGCTCCAGCTAACGAGGTCGTGATCCTCCGGGTCCCTCCGGGCGTCGCCTTCGCCGCGTGGCAGGCTGGCCGAAACTCGGCCAGCCACGCCGGCGGTATCGCCCTTCCACGCCGGGCCTGAATTTGAGCCGGCAGCCGACCGATCGCTCCGCAAGGACTTTCGTTACCACGAACTGCGGACGAGCTTCGATACGGCCATCCGGGACGGGGATTTGCTTCCTCCGGCACAATGGTTTGCGTTAAGGTCTGCAAGGAGCCGGAGCGCCCGTGCCGACCGCACAACGCAATTCGCTGAAACTTCTGCAATGGATGATGGCCGCCTCGCTGGCCCTTCCGCTGGCGCTGTTCCTGTTCGCCTCGGCGATGTCCCGGATCTCGACCAGCGAGGCCGCCGACCAGGAGATCCAGCGGACCCTCGACGTCACCCATGAACACGCGCTCAAGGTGTTCGAGACCATCGACCGCAGCCTGGCCGAAGTCACCGAGGTCGTCCGCGGCATGAGCGATGCCGAGATCGTCGCGCGCGAGAAGAGCCTGCACGAGCGGCTGCGCCAGGTCGCCGAGACGCTTCCCCAGGTAAAATCGATCTGGATATTCGACGCCAGCGGCCATGCCCTGGTCAACAGCCTGGTGGAGCCGGCTCCGGACATCGATTTCTCGGATCGGGACTACTTCCGGATCCATGCCGAGCGCGACATCGGCACCTATATCGGCGAGGTGCTGACCCCACGGCCGCCCTATCAGGGCGCGCGGTTCTTCAGCGTCGGCCGGCGCCGCAGCAACGCGGACGGCAGCTTTGGCGGCGTGATCCAGGCTTCGGTGCTTCCGGAGTATTTCGAGAACTTCTATGCGCGGATCGGCCGTGAGCCCGGCAGCTTCCTGGCGCTGATCCGGACCGACGGCGCGGTGCTGGCGCACTACCCGGTTGTCGACCACGAGGCCCGGTTCGAGCCGAGCGGGCCGCTCGGACAACAGATGGCCGCCAATCCGCAGGCCGGCACCATGACGATCCGCTCCCCCGTCGACGGCATCGAACGGCGCATGCGCTATGAGCGGCTGTCCGAATACCCGATCTATGTCAGCGCCGGCCTCGAAACCTTGGCGATCCGGGCGCGCTGGATCACGACCATGGCCCAGCACCTGATCTTCGGCATCCCGGCCACCGCGCTGCTGTTTGGCTTGCTGGTGCTCGCCTATCAGCGAACCGAGCGCCTGGAGGAGGAGGCCAGCAAGCGCATCGAAGCCGAGGAGGCATTGCGGCATGGCCAGCGGCTCGAGGCACTCGGGCAACTGACCGGCGGCGTCGCGCACGACTTCAACAATCTGCTCACCGTGATCCGCGCATCGGTCGACATGTTGCGGCGGCCGGACCTGCCGGAGCCGCGGCGGCAGCGTTACATCGATGCGATCTCCAACACGGTGAACCGTGCCGCCAAGCTGACCAACCAGCTGCTCGCGTTCGCACGCCGGCAAACCCTCAAGCCCGAGGTGTTCGACGCCTGCCAGAACGTCCGCACCCTGAGCGAGATGATCGCGACCCTGATCGGCTCGCGCATCGAGATCACGGCGCAGGTGCCGGACCAGACCTGCCTCGTCAACGCCGATGCCGGCCAATTCGAGACCGCCCTCATCAATATGGCAGTGAATGCGCGCGATGCGATGGACGGCGTCGGCCGGCTCACGATCGCGGTCCGCGCCGTCGACAAGCTGCCGTCCGAGTCCAGCACGCCGCCGAGCCCGCACGGTCATGTCGCGGTGTCGGTGGCCGATACCGGCGTTGGAATCCCGCAGGAGCTGTTCGGCCGCATCTTCGAGCCATTCTACACCACAAAGGAGGTCGGTCACGGCACCGGCCTCGGCCTGTCGCAGGTGTTCGGCTTCGCCAAGCAATCCGGCGGCGAGGTCACCGTCACCAGCGAAGTCGGCAAGGGCTCGACCTTCACGCTGTATCTCCCGCGCGTCGTTGGCAGACACAACGCGCAATCACAGCTCACGGAGGATGCGCCTCCGGTCGATCCGACCAGCGCGTCGGTCCTCATCGTCGAGGACAATGCCGAGGTCGGAAAGTTCGCTGCCGACACGCTGACCCAGCTCGGATGCACCTGCGTGCTGGTGGAGAACGCCACCCACGCGCTGGAGGAGCTGGCCGTCGACCCCGGCAGGTTCGATCTTGTGTTCACCGATGTCGTGATGCCCGGCATGAGCGGCATCGAGCTTGCGGAGGAGATCCGCCGGCAGCGGCTCGATCTGCCGATCGTGCTCGCCTCCGGCTACAGCCAGGTGCTGTCGCAACAGGGCAGCGGCGGCTTCGAGCTGCTGCAAAAACCCTATTCGGCCGAGCAGCTGGCGCGCGTGCTGCACAAGGCCGCGCGCTCGCGCCGTCTGCGGCGGGATCAGGCGCCCGCGGAGTGAGGTGATTGCGCTGGCACAGCTCAGCACGCTGTCGTCCTGGCGAAAGCCAGGACCCATTACCCCAGCCGATCGTTGTTGCGCGATGCTGGGGCCACAATCCCGTTCATCACCGAATGTGGTGGTCATGGGTCCTGGCCTTCGCCAGGACGACGATGGGGATGGCTCTCGATTCAAGATGTCAAAGACGCGGCGTCATCACCCGCGAAGGCGAAGGCGGTGATCCAGTATGCCGGAGGCAGCAGTGCTTGGACCGAAGGGCCGCGGCGTGCTGGACCGCCCGGTCAAGCCGGGCGATGAAGGGAGAGGATGGGACCCAGCTCCGCATTCTCGTCGCGAGGGATTGACAGGATTTTGTTGAGTTGCCCGTCGGGTCATTCTGTCGCGCCGCCTCGGAACCAGAACGGAACCGTCTGATTTGCCTCGCGTTGTCGTGACATGGGCAAAGCCGCGGCAGAATCCAGATCTTCGCGCAAGCCATCTTCGGCGAACGCCGCCGCGCCTCAAAATGGACGCGCGACGCGCGCCCGCACCGAGGACGACGGCGACGCGCCCAGCAAAGCGGACGACAAGTCCGAACTCGTCGAAGTCGTCGCCGAAGGCGATGACCATGTCGAACCGCCGCCGCCGGAAACCCTCGAACCCGATCCTGAACTGTCGCCCGAAGAGGCCGAACGGGCGCGCAAGGATTATTTGCTGACGCGGTTCTGGATCGCCGCGCGTGGCTACTGGGGCCGCAATGGCGACCGGCTGGCGTGGCTGTTCACGATCGGCCTGCTGCTGCTGATCGTCGCCAACGTCGCCGTTCAATACGGCATCAACGTCTGGAATCGCGCGATCTTCGATGCGATCGAGAAGCGCGATTCGGCGACCGTCTTCCACCTCACCGCCATCTTCTTTCCGCTCGCAATCGGCAGTGCCCTGCTGGGCGTCGCGCAGGTATTCGGCCGCATGGGGATTCAACGGCGCTGGCGCGCCTGGCTGACCAACGCCGTCGTATCGCGCTGGCTGACCAACGGCCGCTACTACCAGCTCAATTTGGTCGACGGCGATCACAAGAATCCGGAGTACCGCATCGCGGAGGACCTGCGGATCGCGACCGACTCGCCGGTCGACTTCATCGCCGGGGTGACTTCGGCGCTGCTGTCCGCCATCACATTCATCGTCGTGCTCTGGACGATCGGCGGTGCCCTGACGCTGACGCTCGGCGGCTCGTCTATCAGCATTCCCGGCTTCCTGGTCATTGCCGCGATCATCTATGCGGCGATCGCGTCGGGCTCGATCACGGCGATCGGCCGCAGCTTCGTGCAGATCTCCGAGGACAAGAACCAGGCGGAAGCGGAATTCCGCTACATCCTGACCCGCGTCCGCGAAAACGGCGAAAGCATCGCGCTGCTTGGCGGCGAAACCGAGGAGCGCGACGGCATCGACAAGACGTTCTCGAACGTGCTGCGGCAATGGGCGCGGCTCGCCGGGCAGCACATGCGCACGACGCTGGTCTCGCATGGATCGAACCTGATCGCGCCGGTGGTCCCGCTGTTGCTTTGCGCCCCGAAATTTCTCGATGGCAGCATGACGCTCGGCCAGGTGATGCAGGCAGCATCCGCCTTCACCATCGTGCAGACGGCGTTCGGCTGGCTGGTCGACAATTATCCGCGGCTCGCCGACTGGAACGCATGCGCACGCCGCATCGCATCGCTGATGATGTCGCTCGACGGACTCGAACGTGCCGAGACCGGCGACGGCTTCGGACGCATCGAACGCGCCGAGACTGAGGGCGAGGCGATGCTGAGCCTCAACGACCTCTCGGTCACACTCGATGACGGCACCGCCGTGGTCGCCGAGACCGAGGTCGTCGTCGAGCCTGGAGAACGGCTATTGGTCGCCGGCGAATCCGGCACCGGCAAGAGCACGCTGGTCCGCGCCATCGCCGGCCTGTGGCCGTGGGGCGGCGGCAGTGTCGGCCTGCATGCGGACCGCCGCCTGTTCATGCTGCCGCAAAAGCCCTATGTGCCCTCGGGCACGCTGCGGCGCGCAGTGGCCTATCCCGGCGCGGCGGAGGATTGGAGCGTCGAGGAGATCGGCGATGCCCTGCACAAGGTCGGCCTCGACCATCTCAAGGACAAGATCGAGGAGGATGCGCCGTGGGACCAGACCCTGTCCGGCGGCGAGAAGCAGCGGCTCGCCTTTGCCCGCCTGCTGCTGCACAGCCCCGACATCGTCGTGCTCGACGAGGCGACCTCGGCGCTCGACGAGAAAAGCCAGGACAAGATGATGGAGACCGTGACGACGGAATTGCCGAAGGCGACCATCGTCAGCGTCGCCCATCGCGTCGAGCTCGAAGCGTTCCATAGCCGCAAGATCGTGCTGGAGCGCCGCAAAGGCGGCGCCAAGCTGGTCAGCGACGTCGACCTGATCCCGCGCAAGGGCAAGCGAAAGCTGCTCGGCCGCTTCCTGGGCCAGCGGCAGGCATCGGGCAAGGCGGCGTAACGGGCGTTGGCGCTCCGGTCAAAACCGGCTATGCATGCGCCGCTTTTGACGAGGGCAATGCGTGATCCCCAGCAACGACATTTCGCCGGCGCCGTTCGGCGCCCTGGCGCCCAATGCGGCGCAGGCCGCCATCATCCGGCTTGCGCATGGCACCGGATTGAAGCGTGGCGCGTTCCGACCGTGGCTGTCGCGGCTGGTCAATCTGTTCGGTTCGGGGCCGCTTGATGTGACCTATCAGGGCGCGTCGTTCCGCTTCTATCACCAGCACAGCGCAACCGAGCGCGGCGCGTTGTTCAATCCCGACTACAACCTCGAAGAGCTCGCGTTCCTGCGCCGCCATGTCGGCACTGGCGGCACCTTCGTCGATCTCGGCGCCAATGTCGGCACCTATGCGCTGGCGCTGGCGCGCGATGTCGGCCCCGATGGCAAGGTGATCGCGATCGAGCCGCATCCGATGACGCATGCGCGGCTCAAATTCAACACACAGGCCTCCGGCTTTCCGCAGGTGCGCCTGGTTGCGGCGGCCGCAGGCCCCACCGACGGCGAGCTGATGATCGAGACCGACGGCGACAATCTCGGAGCCAGCCACATCGTCACCGGCACGCCCACGGGCAAGGCATTCAAGGTGCCGTCGCTGCGGCTGCAACGGATCCTCGAGGAAGCCGGCGCTGACAAGGTCGATGCGCTGAAGATCGACGTCGAAGGTTTCGAGGACCGCGTGCTGATCGGCTTCTTCCGCGACGCGCCGGAGCAACTCTGGCCGCGCGCGGTCGTGATCGAACATCTGTCAAAGGACGAATGGACCGACGACTGCATTGCGGACATGCACACGCGTGGTTACGTCGATCAGGGCCGGACGCGAAGCAACACGCTGCTGGTGCGGAGTTGAGCTGCGCGTGCGGCCGAGCTCGGTCGCGCCGGAAGACTGATCGTAGCCCGGATGAAGCGCAGCGCAATCCGGGACCAGACCATCCGCGGTTAGAGCAGCCCCGGATTGCGCTTCGCTTCATCCGGGCTACACCTTCACCTCCCCTTTAAGAGAAGGTGAAACGAGAACGCAGATACCAATACGGCACAAC
>NZ_LGHK01000081.1 GCF_001908235.1 Bradyrhizobium sp. NAS96.2 | reverse complement strand
GCTCAGGATGGGTACGATCCGACCGCCAGCGGCCTGTCGCGGCCGCTAACCGCGACAGGCCATTCCTCTCGGAATATGCCGACGATAGCCGATCGCGCTATTACAAGGATGGGTGGAGCGAAGCGATACCCACCATGGTGCCGCGCTGGAAAAGGTTGATGGGTATCGCTGCGCTCCACCCATCCTACGAGATGCGGCTCATTCCGATCCGGTCTTTGTTGCGATGTCGGTGATGAAGCCGAGCACGCCGAACGTGGCGGCGACCGCGCAGACCGCGGTCCATCCACCATAACTCCAGGCCGTTGGCGCGGCTGCCGCGCCGACCGCGCCGCCGATGAAGAACAGCGCCACGAACAGGCCGTTGATCCGGCCGCGCGCTTCGGGCTGCAGCAGGTTCACCGCACGGCGGCCGAGCGTCTGGTCAGTGGTGATGCCGAAATCGAGCAGCACGGCGCCGACACCAAGCAGCGAGAGAGCCACGATCCGCGACTCGATCATGCCGGCCCAGGCGCACAGTGCGAGCGCGCCGGCGATGAGAAGGTGCGAGACGATCAGCAACGGCCGCGCGAAGCCCCCTGTCGCCCCAGCGCCCGGCGATCGGCGTCGCTGCCGCCCCCGCGACGCCGATCAGCGCGAACAGTGCGATCCCCTTGGCGTCGAGCTTGAACGGCGCGTCCGGCAGGCGCAGCGCGACCGCGGCCCAGAACGCGGTGAAGGACGCCATCACCAGCGCCGCGGTCCAGGAGCGGACGCGCAGCACCGGCTCCTCGCGCAGCAGCTTGGGAAACGAGCGCAGCAGCGCGGCATAGCTGACTTTCGCAGCAGGCTGCAAGGTCGGCAGATAGCGCGCCAGCGCGCCGGCGAGCACCGCCATCAACACTGCCGAGGTGACATAGTAGCCGCGCCAGTTCCAACTGTCGGCGATCAGGCTTGCCGCCGGCCGCGACAGCAGGATGCCGATCATCAACCCGCTCATGACGTCGCCGATCGCCTGCCCCCGGCGCTCCGGCGGCACCATCGACGCCACCAGCGGCACCACCATCTGGATCGCGGCGCAGGAGGCGCCGAGGATGAAGGTGGCGGCCAGCAAAATCAGCGGTGTCGGCGCCAGCGCGGTACCGATCGCGGCGATGATGGCACAGGCGAGCGTGCGCAGGATCAGCCGCTTGTTCTCGACGAGGTCGACCAGCGGCACCAGCAGCAACAGCCCGAGCGCGTAGCCAAGCAGGGTCAGCGTCGAGATCAGGCCGGCCTGCAGCTCGGTCATGCCGAGCGAGCGGCCCATCAGGCCGACCAGGATCTGCGGGGCAAACAGATTGGTGACGACGGTGCCGGTCGTGATGGCGCCGATCCAGATCAGGGGACGCACGGAAACCTGGCGCGCCGGGGAGAGTTTGGTGGCTTCGGAAATGGTCATGGGACCTCGCGAGGAAGTGGCGAGGCCCCCTTTAGGGGATCGGCCTAATATGCTACAATTCAAATAAGATGATGAAGAATATGCGAGATTGTTATGAACACCCATGACCTCGTGGCGTTCGTCGCCGTGGTGGAAACCGGATCGATCGTCGCGGCCTCCGCGCGGTTGAACCTGACCCAGCCCGGCGTGACGCGGCGGATCCAGAATCTCGAGGAGATGCTCGGCGCGCAGCTCTTGGACCGGCTGTCGAAACCGCTGAAGCCGACGGCGGCGGGCATCGAGGCCTATGAGCAGGGTCGCCGCGTGCTGCGCATGCTCGACGACCTCAAGTCAGGCGTCGCCAATGACGGCGTGGTGCGTGGCGAGTTCCGGCTCGGGCTGACGCCGTATTTGTCGGAGGCGGGGCTGGCCGGTCCGCTCGACGCGGTGCGCGGCGAGTTTCCAGCGCTTGCGGTGCGCGTCGTGGCTGGTCTGTCGCCGCACCAGATCGAGGCCGTGTCGCGCAACGAGCTGGATGCGGCGGCGATCTGCATACCGGACGGAGCTGTGCCGCCTTCAGACCTCGCCGCCGCCGATCTCGGCGCGCAGCCGGTCATCTTCGTCGTCGCGCGCGACGTCAAGCTGCCGAAATCCGCCGACCTCGAATGGCTGTCGCGCATGGGATGGGTGATGAACCAGGACGGTTGCGGCTTCCGTCAAACACTGAAGCGCCAGTTCGAAGCGGCGCATTTGCCGTTCAACGTGGCAGTCGAGGCGCTGGACAGCGAGCTGCGGCTGTCGCTGGTCGCGCGCGGGCTCGGCATCGGCGTCGTGACGCCGGTCGCGCTGAAGCGGAGCGCGCTCCGCAGCCGGCTCAAGGTGGTCAGGATCGAGGGATTCAAGGCCGCGGTCCGGGCCTGGATCGTGCACCGCCCGCCTGCCGGCCGTTTGGCGCGGCCGATCGAGGCGTTTCGGTCGGCGCTGGATCAGGAGTTGCAGGCGCTGACGCGCGGGTAGATGCGTAGGATGGGTAGAGCGCAGCGAAACCCATCACCTTCAATTCCCGCGGAAGCATGATGGGTTTCGCTGCGCTCTACCCATCCTACAGAGCCTTATCGTAACCTGCCCCGCGCCGTCACCGGCAGTGCACCGATGATCTCGTCGCCGCGCACCATCACGACCTCGTCCATCATGTTGACGACGACGCAGACGTGATTGGGCACGATCCGCACCACGTCGCCGACATTCGGCCGGGTGTTGCTGCGGGAGAGGTCGAGGAAGCCGTGCTCCTCGGCGAAGCGCGCGATCTTGGCCTCGGGATGTTCGAGGATCAGGCCATGGCCTTCGAGGCCGCCGGTGTCCGAGGTCAGCGTCTTGGAGCCGGCATCGAGGATGCCGCGCTCGGGACCGGCGCGGCTGACCACGGTGGAATAGATGTGCAGCGCGCAGTCGTCCCAGGTGGCGACGCCGGCGGCGACCTGCATGCGGTCGTTGTAGATGTAGGTGCCGAAGCGGTGCTCGGTGCCGCCCTTGAGCTTGCCGATGTTCACCAGGTTCGGCGTGCCGCCGGTCGAGACGATGGTCGCATCGAGGCCGTGGGCGCGCACGCCGGCCAGCGCCTCGTCGTAGAATTTCTGCGCATCCGCCCAGCCGGTCTCGGTCGGATACAGCATGAAGCCCGCGAAGTGCAGGCCCTTTGAGGCTGCGATCTCGCGCGCCAGCGCGATCGCTTCGGCCGAGGTCTCGACGCCGGCGCGCTTGCGTCCGGTGTCGCATTCGACAACGACCGAGAGCGTGCGGCCGGAGGCCGCAGCCGCCTTCGGCAGGTCGCCGACCACGACCGAATTATCCGCCGCGACGGTGATGTTGGCCTTGCCTTGCAGCGCGCCGAGCCGCGCCATCTTCTCGTCGCCGAGCAGGTTGTAGCTGATCAGGATGTCGTCGATGCCGCTATCGGCCATGATCTCGGCCTCGCCGAGCTTCTGGCAGGTGATTCCTTTGGCGCCGGCCTTGATCTGCAGCTGCGCCAGCATCGGATTCTTGTGCGTCTTGATGTGCGGCCGGTTGGCGACCCCGGCCTCGTCGCAGGCCTTCTGGATGCGCGCGATGTTGCGCTCGACCCGGTCCATGTCGATCACGGCGCAGGGCGTGCCGTATTCCTTGGCGATCTTGGCGGCTAGGGGCGTGGTCATCGGATTAGCTCCATTTCACAGCTTCCGTCATTGCGAGCGGAGCGAAGCAATCCATCCATCCGCATCTGCGGAGCCATGGATTGCTTCGTCGCTTCGCTCCTCGCAATGACGATGATTTCCATCCGCGTTAGGCCTGCTCAATCTCTTCGCGCAGCACTTCGAGTTCGAGCCAGCGGTCTTCGGCGGCCGCGAGTTCTTCCTGCGCCTTGGCGATCGCCGCTGAAGCTGCGTCGAATTTCTTGCGATCCTTCGCATAGAGGTCGGGATCGTCGAGCAGCTTCTGCTGCTTCGCGATCTCGGCGTGCAGCTTGTCGATCGTCTTCGGCAGCGTCTCCAGCGCGTGCTTCTCGTTGAAGCTCAGCCGGCGCCTGGGTGCCGCTTCGGGCGCGGCGGCCCTGGCTTCCTTCTTCTCCTCGACCGCGGCGTCCGCCTTCACCGTCTCGCGCTTCACGTCGGCGCCACGCTGCGCCAGCATGTCGGAGTAGCCGCCGGCATATTCGATCCAGCGTCCCTGGCCTTCGGGCACGATCACCGACGTCACCACCCGGTCGAGGAAGTCGCGGTCGTGGCTGATCAGGATCACGGTGCCCTCGTAGTCGCCGAGCATGTCCTCGAGCACATCGAGGGTCTCGAGATCGAGATCGTTGGTCGGCTCGTCCAGGATCAAGAGGTTCGACGGTTTTGCCAATGCCCGCGCCAGCATCAGGCGGCCGCGTTCGCCGCCGGAGAGCGCCTCCAGCGGCGTGCCGCGCTGCTCCTGCGCGAACAGAAAATCCTTCATGTAGCCGATCACGTGCTTCGACTTGTCGCCGACCATGACGTGATCGCCGCGACCACCGGTCAAGGCCTCGGCCAGCGTCAGCTTCGGATCGAGGCTCTCGCGATGCTGGTCGAGCGTCGCCATCTCGATATTGGCGCCCAGCCGCACCGAGCCGGAGTCCGGCGGATCGTTGCCGATCAGAAGATGCACCAGCGTGGTTTTGCCGGCGCCGTTCGGGCCGACGATGCCGAGCCGGTCGCCGCGCTGGATCCTGCTCGAGAAGCCGTCGACGATTTTTCGCTCGCCAAAGGCCTTGGCGATGTTCTTGGCCTCGATCACCAGGCGGCCGGAATTCTCGGCCTCGGCGGCGGCGAGCGTGGCGTTGCCGGTGGCACCGCGATAGTTGCGGCGCTGGTCGCGCAGGGCGTGCAGATTGCCGAGCCGCTTGACGTTGCGCTTGCGGCGGCCGGATACGCCGTAGCGCAGCCAGTGCTCCTCGTTGACGATCTTGCGATCGAGCTTGTGCTGCTCGCGCTCTTCCTCGGCCAGCACCTCGTCGCGCCACGCCTCGAAGGCGCCGAAGCCGCGCTCGATCTGCCTGATCTGGCCGCGATCGAGCCAGGCAGTGGTGCGGGACAGATTGGTCAGGAAGCGGCGGTCGTGGCTGATCAGGACCAGTGCGCAGCGCCGGCTCTCCAACTCGCCTTCGAGCCATTCGATGGTCGGCAGGTCGAGATGGTTGGTCGGCTCGTCCAGCAGCAGGATATCGGGCGAGGGCGCCAGCACGCGGGCCAGCGCCGCGCGGCGTGCTTCGCCGCCGGAGACGTGCGCCGGATCTTCCTCGCCGGTCAGCCCGATCTGTTCGAGCAGATAACGCGCCTGGTAATGGTCGTCGCCGGGGCCAAGGCCGGCCTCGACATAAGCCAGCGTCGTCTTGTGCTCGCCGAAGTCAGGCTCCTGCGGCAAATAGCGGATGGTGGCGCCGGGCTGCACGAAGCGGCTGCCGCCATCGGGTTCGACCAGCCCGGCCGCGATGCGCAGCAGCGTCGATTTGCCGGAGCCGTTGCGGCCGATCAGGCAGACGCGCTCGCCCGCGGAGACCGACAGTTCGACGCCTGACAGCAGCGGCGTGCCGCCGAAGGTCAGGCTGATGTCCTTGAGCTGGATCAGAGGAGGCGGAGCCATCGCGCTAACCCCCGTTCGCCGGCGCCTGCTCGGCGCGGCGGCGCTGGATGCGGCGGATGGTCTGGTCGAGCGTCGACAGGAAGTTCGAGCGGTCGCGCTGCGAGTAGGATCTCGGCCCGCCGGTGATTTCACCCGACGAGCGCAGATCGGTCATCAAATTGCGCACCGCCAGCGTCATGCCGATCGACTGTTCGGTGAACGGCTTGCCGTTCGGCGCGATCACGTCGGCGCCGGCTTTCACGCAGCGGCTCGCCAGCGGAATGTCCGCGGTGATCACGATATCGCCCTCATGCGCGCGTTCGGCGATCCAGTCGTCGGCCGCATCCATGCCGGAGCCGGCGGCGATGCGCTCGATCAGCGGATCCTGCGGCACGCGGATGAAATTGCCGGCGACCACGCTGACGGGCACGCCGAGCCGGATCGCGACGCGATAGATCTCGTCCTTCACCGGACAGGCGTCGGCGTCGACATAGATGCGGGTTAGGGCAGGGGTTTCAGTCATCGATTCCGGGTTCGCAGGCACGGCCTGCGTGTACTCCATGGTGCGGAAAATTGCGAGCAAAACGAGAGGCTTGTCACGCTGCCCGGTTCGACTACGATTGCCTGAGAAAAACAACCGAAATAAGGGGAAACCCCATGCCTTCGACGACGCCCGCGCAGACCTACCGCGTCTCCGCCTACAACACCTCGAAACTGTCAGAGAACAAGATCCACGACGACACGGTGGCGCGGAAGTTCGGCTTTTCCGGCGGTCTGGTGCCTGGCGTCGATGTGATGGCCTACATGATGCATCTGCCGGTGGAGAAATGGGGCCGCGATTTCCTCGCGCGCGGCCTGATCGAGGCGCGCTTCGTCAAGCCGGTCTATGACGGCGAGATCGCGGAGTTGACCGGCCGGGAGACCGGCAATGGGCTCACGATCGAGCTCTTCAGCCGCGGCGAGCTCTGCGCCACCGGCACGGCGTCGCTGCCGGCCTCCACGCCGACATTCGTGCTCGACGATTACAAGCAGGTTGCCGCGGTTGCCGAACGCAAGCCGGTCAGCGCCTCGTCCTATGAAGAGGGCAAGTGGCTCGGCGTCATCCCGCGCGACTGGTCCGGCGATGCGGCGAAGGAGTATCTCGCCGACATCAGGGAGACCGACCCGATCTACTTACGCGAAGGTCTCGGGCATCCCGGCCTGCTGCCGCGGGTGATGAACAAGGTGCTGGTCGACAATGCGATCCTCGGGCCGTGGATCCATGTCGGCACGAGGATGCAGCTGTTGTCGGCGGGCAAGATCGGCGATCAGCTCACCGCGCGCGCCAAGGTGACCGGCAATTACGACAAGAAGGGCCACCGCTTCGTCGAGCTCGACGCGCTGGTGCTCGGCAACGGCATCCCGCTCGCGCATTGCTGGCACATCGCGATCACCCAGCCGCGCGAGCAGGCGGCGGCGTAGGGAAGGAGCGCGGCGTTTCCCCTTGACCGGTGTCATACCCCGCGCATGCGGGGTATCCAATACGCCGCGGCGTCTCAGTAAGTAACAGCTGCCTCTGGAATACTGGATCACCCGCTTTCGCGGGTGATGACAGCTGTATGCGTTGTGACAGCGCGCCCTTACGCCGCGTTCGCCTTGGCATCCTGGATCGCGCGCCAGACCCGTTCAGGCGTCAGCGGCATGTTGATGTGCTTGACGCCGTATTCCGACAGCGCGTCGACCACGGCGTTGACGATGCAGACGAGGCTGCCGGCGCAGCCGGCTTCGCCGCAGCCCTTGGTGCCGAGCGGGTTGGATTTCGCCGGCGAGGGGTGATCGCCGACCTGCATCGACGGCACGTCGCCGGCGCGCGGCAGCGCGTAGTCCATGAACGAGCCGGTGATCGGCTGGCCCGAGGCGTCGTAGCTGACTTCCTCCATCAGCGCCTGGCCGATGCCCTGCGCGACGCCGCCATGCAATTGGCCGGCGACGATCATCGGATTGACCACGACGCCGAAATCATTGACCGCCGAGTAGCGCACGATCCGCGTCACGCCGGTGTCGGGATCAATCTCGACCTCGGCGACGTGACAGCCGTTCGGGAAGGTCGACGCGGTCTCCTTGGTGGCGTGATCGACGTCGAGCGTCTCAGGCGTGCCCTCGGGCATCTTGCCGGCGCGCATCCGCTCGGCGAGTTCCATGATGCCGATCGAGCGGTCGGTGCCAGCGATGGTGAAGCGGCCCTGGCCGAACTCGATGTCGGCCTCGGAGGCCTCCAGCATATGCGCGGCGGCCTTCTTGCCCTTCTCGACAACGAGCGCGGAGGCCTCGACGATCGCTTGCCCGGTCGCGGTGATCGAGCGCGAGCCGCCGGTGCCGTTGCCGAAGCGGACGAGATCGCTGTCGCCTTGTTCGAGCGTGATCCTCTCGAAGGGCACCCCTAATTGGTCGGACAGCACCTGCGCGAACGGCGTGGCGTGGCCCTGGCCGTAGTCGAGCGTGCCGGTGGTGAGCTTCACCGAGCCATCAGGCTCGAAGGTGATCTTGCCGAGCTCGCCGGACGGCGGCGCGGTGACCTCGAGATAGGAGCCGACGGCGATGCCGCGCAGCTTGCCCTTCTTCTTGCTCTCCTTCTTGCGCCTGGCGAAATTGTCGTAGTCGGAAATCTCCAGCGCCTTCTGGAACACGCCGGCGAAATCGCCGCTGTCATAGGTCACGCCGGAGGCGGCCGGGAACGGCAGCTGCGACGGCTTGATGAAGTTGCGCTTGCGCAAGGTGAAGCGGTTGATGCCCATCTCGTCGGCGGCGGCATCGATCAGCCGCTCCATGTAGTAATTGGCCTCGGGCCGGCCGGCGCCGCGATAGGCGCCCATCAGCGTGGTGTTGGTCAAAACCGTCTTGATGTCGACGCCGAGCAGCGGCGTGCGATAGACGCTGGCGAGGTTCTTGCCGGTGTTGAGCGACAGCGGCCCCGGCGCGACGCCGGTGATGTAGGCGCCGAGATTGCCGTAGCCGGACAGCCGCACCGCCAGGAACTTGCCGTCGGCGTCGAGCGCAAGCTCGGCATGGATCAGCTGCGCGCGGCCCTGGCTGTCGGAGAGGAAGCTGGTCGAGCGCTCGTCCAGCCACTTCACCGGACGGCCGAGCTCGCGCGCCGCATGCGCGATGCAGGTGTATTCGGGATAGTTGAGGTTCTTCATCCCGAACGAGCCGCCGACATTGCCGGTCAGGATGCGGACCTTGTCGGCCGGCACGTTGAGCAGGCGCGCCAGGATCGCCTTGTTGCCGGAAACGCCCTGGGTCGGCACCTGCAGCGTGAAGCGCCCGGCCTTCTTGTCGTAATGCGCGAGCGCGACGCGCGGCTCCATCGAGACCACGGCGACGCGGGTGTTGACGATGTCGAGTTTTGTGACATGCGCGGCGGCGGCGAATGCCGCATCGATCTTGGCGGTGTCGCCATAGTGATAGTCGAGCGCGACGTTGTTCGGGATGTTGTCATAGAGCTGCGGCGCGCCGGGCTTCGATGCCTCGGCGGCGTCGGTCACCGCGGGTAGCGGCTCGATGTCGACCTCGACCGCCTCGGCCGCATCGCGGGCCTGAGCTGCGGTCTCCGCCACCACAAAGGCGACGGGATCGCCGACGAAGCGCACCTTGTCGGTGACGAGCGCCGGGCGGTTGGTCTGCTTGAGCGGCGAGCCGTCGCGGTTCTTCAGCGGCAGGCCGCAGGTGAACGGCTTGTAGCCGGCGGCCGCGAGGTCGGCGCCGGTCCACACCCCGAGCACGCCCGGCATCGCCTTGGCGGCTTCGGTGTCGATCCCCTTGATGATTCCGTGGGCATGGGAGGAGCGGACCATCCAGCAGATGGCCTGGCCGGGCAAGGAGAAATCGTCGGTGTATTTGCCCTTGCCGCGCACCAGGGTGTCGTCCTCCTTTCGTCGAACGGGCTGTCCGACACCGTATTTTTGCAGTGCGATAGCGTTTTCGAGGGAGGCGGGCGGCGTGTGATCTTGCATCGAAAATGACCTGAAATGCCCGGATTTGCTGGAGTCTGGGGGCGCAGAGGAGATAACGCACGCCCTCCTTAACGACAACGCCCGATTGGGCATGGACCCAATGTGAACGGAGTTTGCGCAGGGCTTTGACGCTGCTAAAGTTTCTGTGAACGACAATTATTCGGCGGGCCCAAGGATCCCGATGGATCCACCTTGGTGTCCCGCGGAAAGACAGTTTTGATGAACGACCATGTGCGGCTTTGCGACGGCCCTCCGGCCGGCGAAGCCCCGTCAGGATTGGTTGCGGCAGCCGCGGATACTGGCGTCTACGCCGCACTCGATCTTGGCACCAACAATTGCCGGCTGTTGATAGCCTGTCCCACTGGCGACGGGTTCCGCGTGGTCGACTCCTTCTCGCGGATCATCCGGCTCGGCGAGGGCATCGCCGCGACCGGCTCGATCAGCGAAGCGGCGATCGAGCGCGCCATTGCCGCGCTCGCCATTTGCAGCGACAAAATCCGCTATCGCAAGGCCCGCCGGCTGCGGCTGATCGCCACCGAGGCCTGCCGCGCCGCCGGCAACGCCGAAAGCTTTCGCGCCCGCGTCGCGCCGCGACCGGCATCGAGCTCGAGGTGATCGACCGCGAGACCGAGGCGACGCTCGCTGTGATCGGCTGCTCGCCGCTGCTCGATCCGAAGGGGCGGGGCGCCATCCTGTTCGACATCGGCGGCGGCTCGACCGAGCTGGTACGGATCGAGCGTGATCCCGCCGCACCCGATGCGCCGCCGCGGATCAAGGCGTGGATGTCGATCCCGCTCGGCGTCGTGACGCTGGCCGAACATTTCGGCGGCAGGAACGTCACCCGGGATTTGTATGCGCAGATGATCGATGAGGTCGCGCGGCATGTCGCGCCGTTCGCGGCCGAGCACGGCAAGGACCTGCGCGACATGCACATGCTCGGCACCTCGGGCACCGTGACCACGCTCGCCGGCGTCTTCCTCAATCTGTCACGCTACGACCGCCGCCGCATCGACGGCATCTGGATGAACGATGGCGACGTGTCAGCGACGATCCAGAAGCTGCTCGGCATGAGCTACGAGGCGCGCGTCAACAACAACTGCATCAGCGTCGAGCGGGCAGATCTGGTGCTCGCCGGCTGTGCGATCCTCGATGCGATCCGCAACGCGTTCCCGATGCCCCGGCTCCGCGTCGCCGATCGCGGCCTGCGCGAGGGCATGCTGGTCGAGATGATGCGCGAGGACGGCGCGCTGCGGGCGTGCTAGAGCTTCTCTTGCCTCGCCCCGCTTGCGGGGAGAGGCCGGATTGCATGTCAATGCAATCCGGGTGAGGGGGACTCTCCACGAGCTCATCTCTCACCTTCATTGCGGAAACAGCCCCTCACCCCAACCCTCTCCCCGCAAGAGCGGGGCGAGGGAGTAGAGAAGTAGTATGGCGAAAGACACCACCGGGCGGCTGCACGTCACGGTCAAGAGCGGCGGCAAGCGAAAACTGTCGTCGAAACTCTGGCTCGAGCGCCAGCTCAACGACCCCTATGTCGCCAAGGCCAAGGCGATGGGCTACCGCTCGCGCGCGGCCTTCAAGCTGCTCGAGCTCGACGACAAATATCGCCTGCTCAAGCCGGGCATGACCGTGGTCGACCTCGGCGCCGCGCCCGGCGGCTGGAGCCAGATCGCGGCCAAGCGCACCGGTGCCGCCGACGGCAAGGGCAAGGTGGTCGCGATCGATCTCCTGGAGATGGGCGAGATCCCCGGCGTCACCTTCGCGCAGCTCGATTTCCTCGATCATGACGCCCCGGAAAAGCTGATCGCGATGATGGGCGGCCGCGCCGACATCGTGATGTCCGACATGGCCGCCAATACCACGGGCCACCGCAAGACCGACCAGTTGCGCATCATCGGCCTGGTCGAGACCGCCGCGCATTTCGCCGGCGAGGTGCTTAATCCCGGCGGCATCTTCCTGGCAAAAGTGTTCCAGAGCGGCGCCGACGCCGAGCTGGTGGGGCAGCTGAAGCGCGATTTCGCCACCGTCCGCCACGTCAAGCCATCAGCCAGCCGGCAGGATTCATCGGAGCGCTACGTGCTGGCGACTGGGTTTCGCGGGCAGCAGCCGTTGCGAGGAACGTAGCGACGAAGCAATCCATCCAGATGCGCGATGGGATGGATTGCCTTCCGGCTGGGTACTACCGAGGTCCGACGATGCCTGGGGGTGGTGCCCCGGAAGAAAGGGGGCGCGGACCAAGCTGAAGCTGTTGGAACTCTTTCCCCTGCGGCGTATTCTATTTTCCCGGCGCGGTCTGTTCGTTGCGTATCTCAGCCTGACGCCACAGCGGAATCTGTGCAACGAGCCGCGCCTCCGTCTGGGAGATGTCCCGTGATGGAGTACAGGACGCGCATAGGCAATCGTCTTCTGGCTGCGCTGCCGCACGCAGATTTCGATCTGCTTGTGCCTCATCTACGCAAAGTATCGCTCGAACGCGACCTCGTGCTGGTGCGGTCGGGCGACCCCGTCGAACAGATCTATTTCCCGTGCACGGCCTTGATCGCGTTCGTCATGGACATGCCGAACGGACAGGCCGTCGCGACCACGATGGTCGGCAACGAAGGGGCGGCCGGCATCCTGTCGACGCTGCGGCCGGTGCGTTCGCCGATGACGGCGGTGGTTCGCGTCGCAGGCACGGCATGGCAGATCTCGCCGGCGCGGTTTCAGGCAGCGCTCGTGCGAAGCCACGCACTCGCGGATACGGTGCAACTCCATATGCGGTCGTTGCTGGTGCAGTTCCAGCATATGGCAGCGTGCAACGCGCTGCACTCGGTGGAAGCCCGTCTGGCCCGTTGGCTGCTGCAGATTCACGACCAGATCGGCCAGGACACACTCCCGCTGACGCAGGAGACGCTGTCGGAATTGTTGGGCGTCAGGCGAACGACCGTAACCCACGTCGTGCAGAAGCTCCGTGCATCGGGGGCGATCCGGTCCAACCGACGCAGCTCGATCGAGGTCGACAGGCAGGGCCTCGAAGCGGCGGCCTGCGAATGCTACGAAATCATGCGAGACAGGATCGATCGCATCGTTTCGGCCGAAGGTTTGAAACCGTCCGGTCGCGGTGCCGCGGCGCATGGGCCGCGGCGTTCGCACGCTCAACCATGGGCCAATGGCGACAAGGCACATCCGCATGTGGCGGGGGCCTCGCGATCACGCAGCCATTGATCAACCTGTCAGGCGGGCGTGGGTGTCAGGACGCCTCGAGCATCCGCTCGCCGGGTTCGTCGACCCAAGCGTCCTTGGCAAACCATTCGTGGGTGGCCCGGCAGATCGTGCAGTAGGTGCGCGAAAAGAACACCGTGCTGCAGCGAAATGTCTCGTGGTCGGCTTTCTTGTCGGTTGTGATCGCGCGGCCTGTCCGCGGACATCTGATCATGATCACGCCCACGGCGTCCTCCTCCAATGTCAGGTATTGCTGGATCCGCGCCCCTCGGCTGGAGGGCGTCTCTTCTTGTGGGAGACGCTCGTTCCAGCCGGGGCTCCGGGAGCGGGGGCTTGCTCCTCAGGAAGCTGTCTTCAACGCCCTTGCAAGGCTCTTCTTGAGCGGCTCGGAGGTCTCGGTCGCGACCTTCTTGGTGAGCTCCCAAAGCTCCTTGTTCTGCGCGGTGGTGACCTCGAAGTTCCTGCGGCCATGCTCGGCCGAAAGCTGGATCGCTTCCAATAGCGACTTGGTGCCGGCAAGATCGGTCACGAAGGCGAGGGCCGAACTGGCGTTGGTGCTCGAGATCTCGACCAGCTTGGCGGCATAATCCGCGGTGCCGTTGGCGTTGATCGAATAGGCTTCCCTGAGCAGGAGGGAGATTTCGGCCGAGGCTTCCTTGACCTTCTCGAACTGCTCCTTGGCGCGCGTTGCATTTTGCTCGGCGATGCCCTGGAAGGCCTTGGGGAAGGCAAACAGGGGCAGGCCGAAGCCGACTTTCGGATTGCCGTTCACTTCGTTCGTATTCGCGTCACTCACTGGCTCTGATCCTTTCAAGCGAAACTCAATCAAGGAAAATCCGGACCTCCGTGGCGCACGGACACCACGGAAGGGAATCCGGAGCGCTTCCTCCTGCATAATTTTCTGCTGATGTGGGGTCACTGCGTGCCCGCTTGAGCCGGACTGTGCAGGAGCGGCGGCGGCACTTCCGTTCGCTTTCTGACTCTCGCGGGGATTTTTTTGCAGGACCCGGCTCAGGCCAACATTTCGGCGTGGTCGATAGGAACCTGGAAGAGACGGCCGGCGTCGAATCCCTGCTCCCGGCGCCCGAGCCCCCCAAGCCCCACCGGGAGAAAACCCCCACTGGGTTGGCGGCCTTGGTGCAGCAGCGTTTCGTGCACTGGGGCCGTTTGATGAAAGAAAAAGGGCTGGCAAAGCGACATTCCCAGGCGCATATCTTGGCAATGGCGACAATTGTTCAATGCAATTGCGGCGCCGAGTACAGACGCACTGAAGAGAAGTTCTTGGTGCCGCATACGGGTGACGCGATCTGCACGGTCTGCGGAGCTGCGCTGGAATCGTGGCTGGAAGCGACCCACGTTCCGACATACGAACTAATTGAACGTCCGGATCGACAACAGACAACCGGAATGACCGGCCATCCCTAAACGGCCCGGTCGTGACGGGCGGCGCGCCTGTACCGTGCCTCGCGAATAGCTCGCTTGATCGACTACCCCAGCCGCTGATCCCTGGCGTTCTGGGTGTCCTCGGTCGCGACCTTGACGGCTTCAGCGGCGGCCCGCTTCTCGGCGCCCTTGCGGCTGGAGATATCGATCGCCTTGCGGCCGGCGATCTCGTTACCGGCGTCGACCGGCATCTGCCAGAAGAACCACGCCGACGCCGCCGAGATCAGCGACACCACGATGAAGGCCGGTCCGAATACATCGGCGGAGAGTTCGGTCTGGTGATGCAGCGCCAGCGTGGTTTCGACCGAGAACGCGCCGACCGCGACGCCCGCGGACACCGCGAGCTGCTGGTTGACGCTGACCAGGGTGGTGGCGCGGCTCATCTGCGGCGGCTCGACTTCGGCATAGGCGACCGTGTTGATCGCGGTGAATTGCAGCGAGCGGAAGAAGCCGCCGACCACCAGGATAGTGAAGATCAGCATCAGCGGCGTCGAGATCGTGAACAGGGCGCAGGCGGCGAGGAAGGCCGAGCTGACCACCGCATTCACCGTCATCATGTTGCGGAAGCCGAAGGCCTTGATGATGCGCGCCGCCAGCGTCTTCATGCCCATGGCGCCGACCGCGGATGCAAACGTCACGAGGCCGGACTGGAACGGCGACAGGCCGAAGCCGACCTGCATCAACAGCGGCAGCAGGAACGGCAGCGCGCCGATGCCGAGCCGGAACATGAAGCCGCCGACGATCGACGCGCGCATGGTCGGTAGCCGCAGCAAGCCGAAATCGAGCACTGGCGAACCGGTGCGCCGCGCGTGGATGACATAGAGCGTCATCGACACCGTGCCGACGCCGACCAATCCGGCGACGATCGGCCACGGCAACAGATTGAGGCCGGCGACCGACAGCCCGAAGGCGATGCCGGCGAGCCCGATACCGGCCAGCACCAGTCCCATCAGATCGAAGCGCTCAGGGGCCTCGCTCTTGATCGGATCGATGTATTTCAGCGCGAGGAAGATACCGAGCAATCCGATCGGAATGTTGATCAGGAATATCCAGTGCCAGGAGAAGTAGGTGGTGATGAAGCCGCCGAGCGGCGGCCCGATCACCGGGCCTATCAGCGCCGGGACCGTCACCCAGGCCATCGCGTTGACGAGCGCGCTCTTGTCGACCGAGCGTAATAGAACTAATCGCCCAACAGGCGTCATCATCGCTCCGCCGAGGCCCTGCAGGATGCGGGCGAACACGAAATCGGTCACCGAGGAGGACAGTGCGCAGCCGATCGAGCCCAGCATGAAGACGGCGACCGCTCCGGCAAACACGATGCGGGCGCCGAAGCGGTCCGCCGTCCAGCCGCTCGCCGGGATGAACACCGCGAGCGACAGCAGATAGGACGTGATCGCGAGTTTCAGCGTCAGGGGGCTGGTGCCGATATCGGCGGCAATCGCCGGCAGGGAGGTCGCGATCACCGTGGAGTCCATGTTTTCCATGAACAGGGCAGTGGCCACGATGAGCGGGATCAGGCGTTGTTTGTTCATCAAAATAGGACAGCTATGCTGAAAAAGGCGGGCGAGGGGGCCATATCATCCTGCCTTGAGCGGCGCTATTGCGGAACCGGCCAAACGCCCTAAATCCAGCGTGACGCTGGTATGCGTCCGCCAGCGCTCGAGCCCTGTTCCGACAGGGTCGGAACGGGGCTCTGGATTCATGTTTTGACGCGTTTTCATCACGCGAACCGGTAACCACTTCGCTCGAAAACGCTCTGGAAGGTTTGCCGTGATCTACGTCCTCGCCGCTCTCTTGCCGCCGATCGGGCTGCTCCTGAACGGACAGCCGTTTTCGGCCATCTTCAATCTGGTCCTGATCGTGTTTTGCGCGATTTTCGGGCTGTTTTTCCACGTCTTGCTGCTGGTGCCGTCGGCCCATGCGGTGATCGCCGTCCACATCAAGCGGGAGGACCGGCGCCACCGCGAGATGGTCGAGGCGATCCGCCGGTACGGGCCGCCGCAGGGTTATCGCTAGACAGGCTGCCGGGGGCCGTAAAAAGCCTGTGCATGGCTGGCAAACACTTTGATTCGTCATGCCGCCATGCTATCGACCAGCGTCAACCCCACCGATGGGCACCGATTCGACGGTGACGCAGCGAGCGTCGCCGCAGGCGGCGTTCATCCGTAAGACCCATTGCGGCTGCGGCCGCAGACAAGGAGTTGGCAATGGCCACGGGATTTCCGGCTATCCGAGAAGCCTTCACGTTCGACGATGTGCTTCTGAAGCCCGGTCTGTCGGACGTCCTTCCCTCGGAAGTCGATATCCGCTCGCGCGTCACCCGCGCGATCTCGCTCAACATCCCGATCATGGCGTCCGCGATGGACACCGTCACCGAGGCGCGGATGGCGATCGCGATGGCGCAGGCCGGCGGCCTCGGCGTCATCCACCGCAACTTCGATCCGGACGGCCAGGCCGCGCAGGTGCGGCAGGTGAAGAAGTTCGAATCCGGCATGGTGGTCAACCCGCTGACCATCGGCCCCGACGCCACGCTGGCCGACGCGCTGACCTTGATGAAGGAAAACGGCATCTCGGGCATTCCGGTCGTCACCGGCGCCGCCAAGAACGTGCCGGGCAAGCTGGTCGGCATCCTGACCAACCGCGACGTGCGTTTTGCCAGCGATCCCCGGCAGAAGGTCTCGGAGCTGATGACGCACGAGAACCTCGTGACCGTGCGCGAGGGCGTCGGTCAGGACGAGGCGAAGCGGATGCTGCACAAGCATCGCATCGAGAAGCTGCTCGTCGTCGACGACCAATATCGCTGCGTCGGCCTGATCACCGTGAAGGACATCGAGAAGGCGGTCGCCCATCCGCTCGCCTGCAAGGACGCGCAGGGCCGGCTTCGCGTCGCCGCCGCCACTACGGTCGGCGAGACCGGCTATGAGCGCACCGAGCGGCTGATCGATGCCGGCGTCGACGTCGTCGTGGTCGATACCGCGCATGGCCATTCGCGCCATGTGCTCAACGCCGTCAACCGCATCAAGCGGCTCTCCAACGCCGTGCAGGTCGTGGCCGGCAACGTCGCCACCGAAGGCGGCGCACAGGCCTTGATCGATGCCGGCGCTGATTGCATCAAGGTCGGCATCGGCCCGGGCTCGATCTGCACCACGCGCATCGTCGCCGGCGTCGGCGTGCCGCAACTCACCGCGATCATGGATGCGGTCGCGGCGGCGAAGAAGGCGGACGTGCCCGTGATCGCCGACGGCGGCATCAAATATTCCGGCGACCTCGCCAAGGCGCTCGCCGCCGGCGCCGACATCGCGATGGTCGGCTCGCTGCTCGCCGGCACCGACGAGACGCCGGGCGAAGTCTTCCTGTGGCAGGGCCGCTCCTATAAGGCCTATCGCGGCATGGGCTCGGTCGGCGCGATGGCGCGCGGCTCGGCCGACCGCTACTTCCAGCAGGACATCAAGGACACGCTCAAGCTCGTGCCGGAAGGCATCGAGGGCCAGGTGCCCTACAAAGGCCCGGTCGGCAATGTGATGCATCAGCTCGCCGGCGGTCTCCGCGCCGCGATGGGCTATGTCGGTGCCAAGGACATCAAGGACTTCCACGAGAAAGCCGAGTTCGTCCGCATCACCGGCGCCGGCCTGCGCGAGAGCCACGTCCACGACGTGACCATCACCCGCGAAGCCCCGAACTATCCGGGCGGGGTGTAAGTTCTTCTCCCCGTCATTCCGGGGCTCGCGAAGCGAGAGCCCGGAATCCATTCGGCCGCATCGTTGGTGGAAGAATGGATTCCGGGCTCGATGCTTCGCATTGCCCCGGAATGACAGTCTTCAAAAGTTCGGCGCCAGCGCCGTCCTCGAAATGACGCCCGTCATTTCAAACAACGTTTCAAACAAGCGCGCACGAAAACAGCAAATCCATCTCCCTTGCGGGGAGGTCGATTGCGTGACTACGTGTGCGCCACGAACCAATCATCCCAAGAGGAAATCATGTCCCAAGGAAAACGCATCGTTCTGGCCTCGCGTCCGCACGGCGAGCCGACGCCGGCCAATTTCAAGCTCGAAGACTACGCGCCGCCGACACCGGGCGCGGGCGAGGTCCTGCTCCGCACCATCTGGCTGTCGCTCGATCCCTATATGCGCGGCCGCATGGCCGACGGTCCGTCCTATGCCGCGCCGGTGCCGGTCGGCGGCGTGATGGAAGGCGGCACGGTGAGCGAGGTGATTGCGTCGAACAATCCCGGCTTTGCCAAGGGCGATATCGTGCTGTCGCGCGCGGGCTGGCAGACCCATGCGCTGTCCGACGGCAAGGGCCTTGCCAAGATCGATCCGAAGATCGCACCGATCTCGACTGCGGTCGGCGTGCTCGGCATGCCCGGCATGACCGCCTATACCGGCCTGCTCGAGATCGGCAAGCCGCAGGCGGGCGAGACGGTGGTGGTTGCGGCCGCATCCGGCGCCGTCGGCTCAGCGGTCGGCCAGATCGCGAAGATCAAGGGCGCGCGAGCGATCGGCATCGCCGGCGGCAAGGACAAATGCGCCTACGTCAAGAACGAGCTCGGCTTCGACGAGTGCCTTGATCATCGTGATCCCAATCTCGCCGCCAAGCTGAAGGAGGCCTGCCCAAAGGGCATCGATGTCTATTTTGAGAATGTCGGCGGCGCGGTGTTCGACGCGGTGTTTCCGCTGCTCAATGCGTTCGCGCGGATTCCGGTCTGCGGCCTGATCGCGCATTACAACGACACCGAGGCGCACGCCCCGAAATGGGCCGGCGCGATGATGCGCAACATCCTGACCAAGCGGCTGACCTTCCGAGGCTTCATCGTCAGCGACTTCGCCGCCATGCATGGCGACTTCCTGCGCGACATGTCGCAGTGGGTGCGCGAGGGCAAGGTCAAGTACAAGGAGTTCGTGACCGAGGGCCTGGACAGCGCGCCGGAGGCCTTCATGGGCCTGCTCAAGGGCGCCAATTTTGGCAAGCAACTGGTCCGGGTCGGGCCCGACAAGGCCTGAGCGCATAGCGTTTTCGAGCGAAGCCCGTCCCGGACTTAATCCGGGATGGGTACCGCTTCGCGTCAAGAAAACGCGTCAAAACGGGGCTTTCCAGCTCCCATTCCGCGCAACAAAGTATCAAAAACGCCACATTGGCGGGCTTTTGGGGGCCTTTCGGCCCCCATTTGCTTGACGGAGACCCGGAGCAGTTGATTCAATATGGCTATATTTCAGGTGTAGCCATGGTTTTTGAAGCTATTGTTTTCGGGGTCATTGTTCTCGCCGTCGGCTATTGGGCGACGATGTTCGTCATGGGCCGCCGCGACGACGTCCTGCATGGAAAATTCGTCGAGGAGGAGCCGGCCGCCGAACCACCGCGCCTCATGCGGCCCGCGCCTCGCGTGCGGCCCGCGCCGGCAGCGCCGCAACCGAACAAGGACTCGCTGCAGGCGCTGCTCACCGTCATCAAGCGGGACCTGCACGACGCCGCGCGGAGCTGACGCGGCTCAAGCCGGCTCTTTGCCGAGCAGCATGTCCAGGTCGACATCGACCTGGCCCTTGGCCCTGACGTGGCGGACCTCGAAGCTGTCCGGCTGGAAGCGGTATTCGACGAGACCGACTTCCTTGACGCCGATCACTTCCTGCCGCGCATCTGAAATGACGAAACCGGCCGAGGGCACCCAGATGTGCCTGATATGCTCGAACGTGTAGTCGCGGCGCTGATGCACATGGCCGCTGCCGACCAGGCGCCAATCGACCTTGCCGAACATCTCGATCAGGCGGCGGCGCGCCGGCTGCGGCACGTAGCGGATCGCGGTTTCGACGCGCTCGGCATCGTAGGGCACGTCGAGGTAGAGCGGCTTGTGCACGAACAGCGCGACCGGCCGGCCGACGGCCTTGTCGAGCGTGCCTGCGAGCCAGTCGAATTGCTCGGCCTCGCTGTCGAGGCCGGTGTTCATGATCAGCGAATTCAGCCCGATGAAGCACCAGCCGGCGGCGTCGAAATGCCAGCGGTCCTCGCCGAGCACGGAGGTGAAGGCGCCGCGCGTTTGTTCGGTCGGCAGTTGTGACGGCGCAGGCCCGACCGCGGTCGGATTGTCGCCGATGTCGTGATTGCCCGGCAGATAGAGGCAATCGACCGGCAGCGCGTTGTGCAGCTCCTTGGCGAACATCATGTCGTCGCGGCTGGTCGGTCCGTCGAACGAGACGTCGCCGGAGTTGAGCATGAGATCGGGGCGCGTCGCATCGATGTGCTCGCTGACGCGATGAAAGTTGTCGACCAGCGACTTGAAGCGGCGCGCGAGGTGGGTGTCGGAGATTTGGGTCAGGCGAAACTGGGGCATGCATCGCTCCTTTCGCCTGGAGCATAGGTCGGCGCGAAGTCGGAACGATGACGATTTCGCCGTCTTATTCGCTGCCCTGTTTGATGCGTTGTTTGATGTCTTGTTTGAAGAGGCTTGTTTGAAGCGTTGGTGTCGACCCTAGATCGCGAGCTGCATGATCGAGGGCGTCGGCGCGGCAGGCGGACGGACGCGGCTTCCGAGCAGTCCGGTGCTGGAATTTGTTCCCGTCACGGCCGGCTGTGCGTCGAGCCCAAGATAGGCCAGCGCATCGCGGCCCATGTCGTAGGCCGCAAAGCCGAGCAGGGCGAGCAGCAGCGCCGCGGCGAGGCTGTGCCTGACGATGTCGCGCGTCGAGCGATAGCCACTGCGGAAATAGGCCGAGAACAGGATCGCGACCAGGAGCGCAGCGGCGATGCCGGCGAGCCCCGACATCACCATGCCGAGCCCGCCATCCGCCGAATCGTCGAACCAGCCGATGCCGGGGTCGATCACCTTCAGCAGGGAGCTGAGGAGATCGCCGAGGGCCGCCGCCGCCAGGGCCGCGCTGTCGAGGATCGGGGTGATGATGCGCATCGCGCCATCCCTGGGAACTGAAACCGCCATTGGTCCCGGGAGTTGGTCAGCCGGGCTCGGATGATGGTTCAACGGGTTACCGCGCACGCTTCATTGTCAGGGCCGCGAGCGGCGGCTAAGAGGGCGGCCGGGTGCCCGCGGCTGATGGAGATTCTCGATGTCGGTTCAAATGGTTCTATTGCCGGTCTTCATCCAGATTGGGCTGACCTTCGCGTTGTTGTTCGCGATGGCGACAGCGCGCACGCGGACGCTGGCGAGCGGTGAGACCAAGATGAAGGATATCGCGCTGCGCGAGCCCAACTGGCCCGCCCGCGCCACCCAGTTCGCCAACTGCTTTGCCAACCAGTTCGAGCTGCCGGTGCTGTTCTATGTCCTGATCGCCATTGCGCTGCCCTTGCGTCGTGCCGATCTGTTCATCGTGCTGATGTCCTGGGTGTTCGTGATAACGCGGTTTGCCCATACCGGGGTGTTCGTCACCTCCAACGACGTGCGGCCGCGCTCGCTCGCCTGGTTCGCCGGCGTGCTGGTGCTGGCGGCGATGTGGCTGTATTTCGCGCTCAGACTGCTGCTGCTGATCTGATGCGCCCAACCGAAAGAGACCAATGACCCCCGCTGCCCGGCTTTCCGCCGCGATCGAGCTGATCGCCACCATCGACGCACAGCGCATTCCCGCGGCGAAAGCACTGAAGGAATGGGGCACCGCGCACCGTTATGCCGGCTCCGGTGATCGCGCCGCGATCTCCGGCCTGATCTGGGATGTGCTGCGCCGGCAATCCTCCGCGGCCTGGCTGATGGACGATTCCAGCGCGCGGTCGCGCGTGCTCGGCATGCTCAAGCTCGAGCGCGGCATGGATATCCCGACGATCTCGGCACTGTGCGACGGCGGCCGCTTCGCGCCGGATCCGCTGACCGCGACCGAGGAGGCCGCATTGGCCTCGCGCACGCTCAAGGACGCGCCGGCCCATGTCGCGGGTGACTATCCGGACTGGCTCGACCCGCATCTGGCAAAAGTGTTCGGCGACGACCGCGCCGCGGAGGCGACCGCGATGGCGAGCCGCGCGCCGCTCGATCTGCGCGTCAACACCCTCAAGGCCAAGCGCGAGAAGGTGCTGCCGCGGCTATCGCATCTCGGCGCCAGGGAGACGCTGTGGTCGCCGCTCGGCCTGCGCATCGAGCTCGGCGCCGACGCGCGCAATCCCGGCATCCATGCCGAGGAGGATTTCATCAAGGGCGCCATCGAGGTGCAGGACGAGGGCTCGCAGCTCGCCGCGCTGTTCGCGGCGGCCAAGCCCGGCGAGCAGGTGATCGATCTCTGCGCCGGCGCCGGCGGCAAGACGCTCGCGATTGCAGCTCAGATGCAAGGCAAGGGTCGGCTGATCGCGACCGACAGCGACAAGCGCCAGCTCGCGCCGATCCATGAGCGGCTGTCGCGCGCCGGCGTGCACAATTGCGATGTCCGCACGCCGCGCGGCGAGGAGGAGGTGCTGTCCGACATCAAGGCCTCCGCCGACCTCGTGCTGATCGACGCTCCCTGCACCGGCACCGGCACCTGGCGCCGCAATCCCGACGCCAAATGGCGGATGCGCCCCGGCGCGCTCGAGGTGCGGCTGAAGGACCAGGCCGAGGTGCTGGAGCGCGCGGTGCCGCTGGTGAAGGCTGGCGGCCGCATCGCCTACATCACCTGCTCGGTGCTGTCGGAGGAGAACGGCGAGCAGGTCAGAGCGTTTATCGCGCGGCACCCGGAGTTTTCCGTGCAGCCGCCGGAGCAGACCGCATCGCTGCTGTGGGACAAGGCCGAGGCATTTGGAGAGGCTGCGCTGCAATCGGCCGAGGGCCTGCTGATGACGCCGCGCCGCACCGGCACAGACGGGTTCTTTGTGAGCGTCCTCAAGCGCCAGGCGTCATCCTGAGGTGCACGCCGGGCGGTGTGTCAGCAGCGCTCGGCGTGCCTCGAAGGATGGGATGGAGCCCGGCCGTCGCCCTTCGAGACGGTCGCTTCGCGACCTCCTCAGGGTGACGGGACTGAGCAAACGCTCTGCGTCACCGGCGTCCGGCTCACCATGATCACCCAGAACAACAGCGCGACGGCGCTGATCGCGGCGCCCAGCGCGCAGACGCCGATCCAGCCGGCCGCCGCATAAGCGATCGTCGAAGAGATCGCGCCGAAGCCGGTGCCGATCGAATAGAACACCATGTAACCGCCGACCAGGCGGCTCGCGGCCTCGGGGCGCGCGGCGACGATCAGGCTCTGGTTGGTGACGTGGATCGCCTGCACCGCGAAGTCGATCATCAGCACGCCGACCAGCACCAGCCACAGCGAGGTGTTGAGGCAGGCGATCGGCACCCAGCCGGCGAGCATCAAGAGCAGCGACAATCCGGTGGTGCGCTGGCCCCATCCGCGATCGGCGAGCTGGCCGGAATTGCGCGCGGCGAGCGCGCCGGCAAGGCCCGCGATTCCGAGCATGCCGATGGTGGTGTGCGACAGCGACAGCGGCGGGGCGGCGAGCGGCAGCACGACCGAGCTCCAGAACACGCTGAAGCTTGCGAAGATCAGGAGCGCGAACACCGCGCGCTCGCGCAACACCTGTTCCTCGACGAACAGCGCGACCGTCGAGCGCAGCAGCTTTGCATAGGACGATCCGGCCATCGGCTGCGGCGCATGCCGCGGCAGCGCGCGCGCCAGCAGCGCGGCGAGCACCAGCGTCAGCGCAGCGGAAGTGAGATAGACCACGCGCCAGCCGCCGAGATCGGCCAGCGCCCCGGCGGCAAAACGTGCCAGCAAAATACCCGACACCACGCCGCTCGTGACCGTGCCGATGGTGCGGCCGCGGTCGGCGGGCGCCGCCAGCGTCGCAGCGTAGGCGACCAGCACCTGGATCACGACCGCAAGCAGCCCGACCAGCACCATGCCGGCGAGCAGCACGGCGGCGTTCGGCGCGGTGCCGACGAGGGTGAGCACAAGCGCCGACAACACGGTCTGGCCGACGATCAGCCTGCGGCGGTCTCAGAGATCGCCGAGCGGCACGATCAGCACCAGGCCGAAGGCGTAACCGATCTGCGTCAGCGTCACGACGCCGCCGATCACGGCGGGCGCAATGGCAAGATCCCGCGCCATGGTGTCGAGCAGCGGCTGTGCGAAATAGATGTTGGCGACGCTGAGCCCGCAGGCGACCGCGAACAGCAGTACGACCGCGGGTGACAGCGCGCTTGCCGTGGTGTGGCCCGCCTTGTGATCCTCCTTGGCCGGTCCTGCCTCCGCCGGCCGGGCCTTCGTCATGGTCTGGTTCGTCATCTCGCCTCCGCTGCAATTCGCAATCTGGTATTATCATGAGACCAGTTGCGTTCCGCGCTGTCTAGTCCTATTTTAAGACCAGTTCGGAATCGTGATCGAGGAGGAGGGCCGCGATGAAGCGGACCGGATTCGCCAAGGCGGACTGCCCGGTGGCGCGCGCGCTGGATGCGATCGGCGACTGGTGGTCGCTGTTGATCGTGCGCGACGCATTCGACGGCCTGCGCCGGTTCGGTGACTTCCAGAAGAACCTCGGCATCGCCAAGGGCATGCTGACGACGCGGCTGCGGACGCTGGTCGAGCTCGGCGTGCTCGAGCAGGTCGCGGCGTCAGATGGGAGCGCATATCATGATTATGTGCTGACGAAGCGGGGGCACGACCTGTTCCCGGTCGTGGTGGGCCTGCGGCAATGGGGCGAAGCGCATCTCTATGCGCGCGGCGAGCCGCATTCGGTGCTGCTCGACCAGGCCGGGCAGGCGGTCGGCCAACTCGTGCTGCCGTCGAAGAGCGGCAAGCCGCTGGGCTGGGCGGATACGAAGGTAAGGAAGGTTGGTGCGCGCCGAGCTTCCTCCGCGTCATTGCGAGGAGCGTAGCGACGAAGCAATCCCATCTATCCGCGCACGCGGTGAAATGGATTGCTTCGCTTTGCTCGCAATGACGGGGATGGAGTCGGGCTGTCGCCCTTCGAGGCTCGCTTCGCTCGCACCTCCAGCGACAACGGCGAAGCCGTTGCGCGGGGGTGACGGGTTAGATTTTCAATCCACGATAAACAGCGTCGCGCCCGTCGCCGTCGACGAGCGGTGCGCGGCGTCGCCGAAGTCGGAGACCTGGTAGCTCATGCCGGGCTTCAGCGTGAACTTGCGGCCGTCGCGCAGCTCGGTGTCGAGCTCGCCGGTGACGACGTAGAGCACATGGCCGCGGTCGCACCAGTGATCGGCGAGATAGCCCGGCGAATACTCCACCATCCGCACCCGCAGCTCGCCGATGTTGAGCGTGCGCCACAGCGCTTGCCCGGTCTCGCCGGGATGCACTGAAGGCTCGACGTTGCTCCAGTCGGTAACGGTGAAGGGCAGGGTCGGGATTTTCATGGGCGTCCTCGTGGTGCTGTGTTCATCTTATGCGTTGCATCCCAACCCATTGACGTCATCCTGAGGTGCGCGCCGGGCGGTGCGCAAGCAGCGCTCGGCGAGCCTCGAAGGATGGTTGCAGCCGGGCTGTCGCCCTTCGAGACGGTCGCTTCGCGACCTCCTCAGGGTGACGGGAAAGAGTTGGGAACGATGGCTCCAACCTCAATGCACCAGATGGTTCGCCGAACCCTGCCGGATCTTGCCCTGATCATCGAGCCGCAGATACTCGCAGATCTTCTTGCCGCGTTCGTTCTGGTAGAACACCACGACGCTGTCCGGCGAGACATAGAGGTCGATCAGCTCGAAATGCAGCTCGGGCAATTTCGCCAGCGCCGCGCTCCAATAGGCCCGCAGCTGCGCCTTGCCGCGCACGGTGCCTGACGCGCCGAAGCCGAATGCCGGAATCCCGTCCGACGTCATCTCGGTATCTTCCGAATACATCGCCAGCACCCGCTCGAGGTCGCGCGCGTTCCAAGCGGCGACCCACTCGTGGCCGAGCGCGGTGAGGCGGGACGGGTCGTGAAAATCCGGCATTGGTTTCCTCCATGGTGCTTATGGTCAAATTAGGTCAATGATACTGACCTATATCGATTTGTCCATGCCCAAAGAAGAATGTGGGCGCAACGCTGGCCGCGGTTGCGGGGGCGGGCGCTGTCGCGTATCTGCTTGCCATGACAGCCCAGCACACAGCCCGCGAACCGTCGACGCCATCAGTGGCCTCGGCGCATGACAAGATTCTGATTGTCGATTTCGGCAGTCAGGTGACGCAACTGATCGCCCGCCGCGTCCGCGAGATGGGCGTCTATTCCGAGATCGTGCCGTTCCAGAAGGCGGAGGCCGCCTTCGAGGAGATGAAGCCGAAGGCGGTGATCCTCTCAGGCGGCCCGGAATCGGTGCACGAGACCGGCTCGCCGCGCGCCCCGCAGCTGATCTTCGAGTCAGGCGTTCCCGTGCTCGGCATCTGCTACGGCCAGATGACCCTGGCGGCCCAGCTCGGCGGCGAGGTCGAGGGCGGGCATCACCGCGAATTCGGCCGCGCCGATGTCGAGGTGAAGACCGACAGCCAGCTGTTCGACGGCATCTGGAACCACGGCGAGAAACACCAGGTGTGGATGAGCCATGGCGACCGCATCACCAGGATGCCGCCCGGCTTCTCGGTCGCCGGCACCTCGCCGAATGCACCGTTCGCGATCATCCAGGACGAGAAGCGGAAGTATTACGGCCTGATGTTCCACCCCGAAGTGGTGCACACGCCCGACGGCGCAAAACTGCTGCGCAACTTTGTGCGCAAGGTCGCAGGCCTCACCGGCGACTGGACCATGCGTGCCTTCCGCGAGGAGGCGATCGAGAAGATCCGCGCTCAGGTCGGCAGGGGCAAGGTGATCTGCGGCCTCTCCGGCGGCGTCGATTCTGCTGTCGCGGCGGTCCTGATCCACGAGGCGATCGGCGACCAGCTCACCTGCGTGTTCGTCGATCACGGCCTGCTGCGGCTCGACGAGGCCAAGACCGTCGTCGACTTGTTCCGCAACCACTACAACATCCCGCTGGTCCATGTCGACGCGTCGAAGGAGTTTTTGGGCGAGCTCGAAGGCGTCACCGATCCCGAGGTGAAGCGCAAGACCATCGGGCGCCTGTTCATCGAAGTGTTCGAGGCGGAAGCCAAGAAGATCGGCGGCGCGGAATTCCTGGCGCAGGGCACGCTCTATCCTGATGTGATCGAGAGCGTCTCCTTCACCGGCGGCCCCTCGGTCACCATCAAGTCGCACCACAATGTCGGCGGCCTGCCGGCGCGCATGAACATGAAGCTGGTCGAGCCCTTGCGCGAATTGTTCAAGGACGAGGTGCGCGTGCTCGGCCGCGAGCTCGGCCTGCCCGAAGTCTTCGTCGGCCGCCACCCGTTCCCGGGCCCCGGCCTTGCGATCCGCTGCCCCGGCGACATCACCCGGGAAAAGCTCGACATCCTGCGCAACGCCGATGCCGTCTATATCGACCAGATCCGCAAGCACGGCCTCTATGACGCGATCTGGCAGGCTTTTGCGGTGCTGCTGCCGGTGAAGACCGTCGGTGTGATGGGCGACGGCCGCACCTACGAATACGTCGTCGGCCTGCGCGCCGTCACCTCGACCGACGGCATGACCGCCGACTTCTACCAGTTCGACATGAAGTTTCTGGCCGAGACCGCGACGCGTATCATCAACGAGGTGAAGGGCGTGAACCGGGTGGTGTACGACGTGACCAGCAAGCCGCCGGGGACGATTGAGTGGGAGTAGTGTGGCCGGCGGCCGTCGCGCAATTTGGCGTAGTTCGGTGAGGCTGTTCTCACTTCCCTTGCGGTGCAAGCTCTGACATTCAGGCAATGATTGCCGTTGGCGTGCGGAGGAATCGGGGGTCGCAGAGGTCGCCACCATTCAGTTAGGAAAGCGGCTGCGTCTCCGAGAAGATATCAACGATATTGTTGGTCATGCCGTTCACGATCAGCACCTGGTTCTTCATCTTCACGTACATGTAGTCACGCAGCTCGGGCATTTGCGAGAGAACCGGCGTCGGAAACGATTGGGCCTTAACTCCCTTTGGAATCTTGGCGCCAACAGCAGGAGTGAAGTCCTTGGCGGATTTGGTGGCCGCCAGCCGGAATTCCACCTCGTTGCGTTCGGTCAGCACGGCCTTGCGAATCTGCTCACGCTGGGAGTTTGAGAGGTTGAGTTTCGGTAACGATGGATTCTGCGGCACCTTGGTGCCGTTGCTCAGTTCAACCGCGCCCTGCGCATTCTGTTGCGCCGACGAAAGCGCAGTGCCGCCAAGCATGATTGCCAGTGCGGCGACAATGGTGAGGCTCCTCATGGGCTTCATCCTTCTGCGGATGCTCTGCCCTGGAAAGTAACGGAGAGATTTTTCCTCCGTTCCTGACGAGCCTTCACTGCATAAGCATTTCACATTTCACCCGTGATCCGCTCCGGTTCCAGATCGGGAACCAGCGAGCGCTCAGCTCAACATCGCGAGAGCTGTGAGGCGGTTCACACCGCGGTGCCGTGCTTGGCACTATTGGATACCGCTGCAAGATATTTCTGGATTTCAAAGCGGGAGATTTCGCATGAAGCTTCTGATCATTGTCTCTTTCACCGCCGCCGTTGGTCTGCTTGCTGCACTGACCGGCATCCCGCGGTCACACTCGGGCTGGACGACCGGGCGTTCCGGTACAGCAAGCACGTCGATATTGCATGACATGCAAAGCGCCCGCAGCATGGACAATTTGCCGGCCGAGGACTTCGAGGATCGGTCGTTGGTGTATCCGAGGGAAAACAAGCGTTGATTGGAAACGGCAAGCTTCATGGGCCCCAAAGGGCAGCCGCAACGAACTGATCGCCCGCCACCAGACCGAGCGATTGCAGTTCATCTCGATGAGCGCTTATTTCAAGAATGGCGAGGAGAAGCGCCAGCACGATCGCGGTAAAGATGAGCCCCGGCGATGCTTTGGCGGGCACACGCTCAGGGCTTGGCGAAGTCGCATTGCGAAGCAATCGCCATAAAGAGATGAGATGCAGATACGCTTTTGGTCGTATTTGCATGACGTCATCCTTGACGTGTCACGACCGAGCATAGGATCAGGCTATATCCGGTTCAAGCTGACAATGGGCGTCGCGGCATTGAGTAGCAGGTGGACCTTTTCTCCTGCGATGCAGCATTGAACCGGGCAACTGCCGCCAACGTTGACGAGACTAGCGAGTGCGAATGGCCCATGAAGCAGCCACCAGTCTGAGCATGACCGCCGCTCTGCTGGCGCTTCTTGTTGCGTCGGCGCAAGCGCAATTGGCAGGTCACGGCGGGCCGGTACGGGCAATTGCGATCTCCGGCGATGGCAACAGCCTGCTGTCGGGCAGCTTCGACACCGCCGCAATCCGATGGTCGCTGAAGACAGAATCCGCCGAGCAGGTCCTCCGCTTCCACTCGGATGCGGTGAACGCGGTTGCCTTCCTGAAGGATGGGCGAATGGTGACCGCCGGAGCGGATGCGAAGGTCGCGATCTGGACGCCCGGCAGGCAGCAGCCGGACCAGGTTTTCGAGGGCCATACCGCGCCGATCGTTTCACTCGCCGTCTCGCCGGACGGCGCAAGACTGGCTTCTGCCTCCTGGGACCATACGGTTCGCGTCTGGTCACTGGGCGATGGCGCGCAGCAGGTGCTGGAAGGGCATTCGCAGCAGGTCAATGGCGTCGCATTCACGCCCGATGGAAGATCTCTGGTGAGCGTCGGATACGATCGTGAGCTGAGGATCTGGCCATTGGCGGGCGGCACTCCAAACGTCATTGCGCTGGGATCACCCCTTAACGCCGTGGCAGTCACGCCTGACGGCGAGATCGTCGCGGGTGGTGCCGATGGGAAGCTGCGCTTTCTGACGATGGAGGGCCACGAGAGCGGCGAAGTGCAAGCTGGGCAGAGGCCTATTGTCGCGCTGGCAATCTCTCGGGACGGCACGTCGGTGGCGGCTGCGGGAATTGGCGGCGGCGTTGCCTTGATTGATCGCAAAGCGCGGACCATCGCGCAAACGCTGGCCGAGTCCGGTTCGCCCGTGTGGTCGGTCGCGTTCTTGCCGGACAGCGCGACATTGCTGACCGGCGGCGCCGACGGCAAGGTCCGGCGTTGGAACGCACGGACCGGCGCTGCCGTCGGCCCGTCGCAAGCCGCGCCGAGCGATCCGCTTGCCGCTTATGCCGGAGATCACGGCGCCGAGGTGTTTAGGGCGTGCGTTGCCTGTCACACTCTGTCGGAGAAGGACGCGCAACGCGCTGGCCCCACGCTTGCCGGCCTGTATGGGCGCAGGATTGCGTCGCTGCCGGGCTATCGCTTCTCGGACCCTCTCAAGAGCATGAATATCGTATGGACGCCCGAGACCGTGTCGAAATTGTTCGAACTCGGTCCGAACACCTATACGCCCGGCACAAAAATGCCGGAGCAGCGGATTGGATCTGCGGAGGATCGCAAGGCGCTAACCGATTTTCTCGGGCGCGCGACATCGAAATGACGCATCTTGGTGAAGGTCCAATACCCGGGCCATTGCTCGACCGGAAGATCCGTTAAATTCGGACGGTTCTTGAGCATGGCGGAGACGTCCATGTTGGGATGGTCCTTCATTGCCTCCGTGACGCAATTGTTGACGTATTTCCGGCGTGAGAGCCACTTGATCTTCTTGCCCTTCGCTTCCGCCTTGCAGGCCACGATCGCGCGCTTGAGGACGGCCTTGTCGGCCTTTGATACGGCAGCCTCTGCCGGCACAGCCTGTATTGCAATGGTACCAACAAACAACGCGGTCACAAAGAATCTTGCGTTCGTGCAACGAAACATAACGCGCTCCCCGTTTGTTACTTATCGATTGATTACTTGTTCGTAATCTCCGGCTAATCCTTGTTTTCTCGCTGGCGTAAATAATCATCCGTCGTCCGGGGCGGGGCGCGTTCCGGAATGTCGTTGAACGGATCGAACTGCTGCTCGCTCATGACGACGACGCGGCAGTCGGCGCACATCCTGACCACGTCCAGCCGCTTGTCGCCCGCGGGATACATCCAGTGCCGGCCCTCGAGCTTCGCCGCGATCTTCTCGATCGTGCTCTTCACGCCGAAGGGCGTGCCGCAGCGGACGCAAAGCGCCGGCTCTTCTTCCCTGATGATGCGGGCTGGAGCGGTGGCGGCGCGGAAGTCGATCTGCGGCTTCAAGGTGATGACCTTTTCCGGGCAGGTGCTCTGGCACAATCCGCACTGCACGCAGGCATCTTCGACGAATTTGAGCACGGGACGCTCGGGATCGTCGCGGAGGGCGCCGGTGGGGCAGGCCGAAACGCAGGCCAGGCACAGGGTGCAGCCATCCACGTTGACACTGATCGCTCCGAGCGGTGCGCCTTCCGGCAAGGCAATCACGTCAGTCGGAGCAGGCGCAACGCGGTGCAACTCGCGAAGAGCGAAACGAAGCAGGTCGCGCCGCTTGCCTACCGTCTTGAAGGTTGCGGGAGTCTTTGCGGCCGGCGCGGGTTCGATGGCCCGCAGCACGTCTCCCAGCACATCGGGATCATCCGTTTCGATGGTTGAGACACGTTGGCCGGAAAAGCCAAGCCCGACAACAATCGCATCAGCCATCGCTATGGTTCGGCGAAGACCGGCGACATCGTGACGCGGTTTGGCCCGTAGCAGGAAACGGATTGCCGCCGTGCCATAGGCAAAGGAGGCTGCAATCGCTTCGAGGCCGACCTGCGTCACCTCGTTGACGATGAACGGCAGCACGTTGGCAGGAAGCCCGTCGCCGTGGCGGGCGAGAGCATCGATCAGCGCAGTGCCTTGTTGGCCATCGTGAAACAGGATAACCGCATTCGAGCCGCCGGCTTCACGATAGGTCAGCAGCGTCGCGCGCAATTTGTGAAGCAGGGCGTCGGCCGGCGGCAAGGCATAGGTCGCTGCGCCCGTCGGACAGGCCGCGGCGCACTGCCCGCAACCGGCACAGACTTCCGCATTGATCCTGACATGATCGCCATCCGGGCTGATCGCTCCGGTCGGGCAGAGATCGAGGCATCGATGGCAACCCGTCAATTTCGAGCGCGAATGGACGCAAATCTCGGGGGTAAAATTGACGTATTTGGGCTTGTCGAAGCTGCCGACGAGGTCGCGCGCCCTCAGCACTACACGCAGCATCGCAGCCGGATCTCGCGGGTCGGCACGGAGATAGCCGTCGCGCAGTTCGTGGGCGGAGAAAAGCGGCGTTCCGCCCGAGAGATCAAGGACGATGTCGCAGCGCGATGTCAGGTCGTTGCGCGGAGCTTTGAAGACGAGCGCGTTGCGTGAGGAGGGGTGCGGGGCCGCATAGTCGTCGACTGTCAGCTCGAACGCTCCCAGATAGCCCCGGGCGTTGCGGATCGTTCCCTTGACAATAGGGAACAACGTCGTTGCCGGCGGCATGATTTGTGCTGGCCTTGTGATCATGACCGTCACGTCGAGATGCTCGGCAAGCAGTCGGCCAGCTTCAATCGCCACTTCGTCGCGGCCGTAGATCAGGACCACCCCTCCGCTCGACAGGGTGACAAACGGAAAATCGGGCATTGCCTCCGACGCCGCTGCAAGCAGAGCTGCCATTTTTGGGCCCGCCTTCGCACCCTCCGCCGACCAGCCGGCCGTCTCCCGAAGGTTGACGAATTCCATCGTCCCGGCACGTTCCTTCGCTTCCTCGCCAAACAGCGCCGCCTCCTGGGTGCAGCCGACGATGAGTGGTCCATCCGCCTTCGCCGCGTTGCGAAAATGATCGAGCTCAGCACGGCAGAGCTGACGGAATCCGGCGATTTCGCTTTTGCGGCATCCACGCCTGATCGCGCCCGTGTCGAGACGCATCGTGTCCTCGCACGAGCAGATCAGGATCGCTTTTGGCGGTTCGGACATGCGCAGCCGCTTACCTCACCGAGAGGCAGGGAACGATCGCGAGCAGACTCGCGTCAATCCTTCTGCTCGATTAAGTTATTCTCACGAGAAAGGAAAAGGAAGCTGGAGGTCCGACTGACACCGACAGCCCCCATGCGCTCTGCGGTTTCGGAGCCCATCAATCTGCCTCCGCCATTCACGCTGGTGAGGCTGCGCGAAAGTCGTGACGCCTTTGCCCACGCAATCGATATCGCAAATGCGAGTGGGGCAGGTACACTGACCTATGTGGGGCGGTTCGATCTTGCCGAGTTCGCAGTCGTGCTCGAACCGAGCGAGCCATTGCACACCGCGCGCCGCGCCTTCTACGCGGGGATGGTGGCGCTGACCGATGCCTTGCGTGCCTACGCACCGCCGAACAAGGCGATCGCGATCGACTGGCCCGACACGGTCCGTGTCGACGGTGGCCTTGTTGGCGGCGGGCGGCTTGGCTGGCCGCCATCAGCGAAGGAGGACAAGCCTCCGCGCTGGCTGGTGTTCGGCGCCATGATCCGGACTGTTGCGATGACCGACACGGACGCTGGCCTGTATCCGCTCGCTACCGCACTGGATCAGGAGGGGTTCGGCGAGGCCGGCGCGGTTCAGGTCACGGAAAGCTTTGCGCGGCATCTGATGCGCGCGCTGGACGGCTGGCAAACCGATGGATTCGACGGGATCGCACGCGAATTCCTGGGTCGACTGTCGCGTGAGCCGCAGGTCGCGCATGCGATCGCTGACAATGGCGACCTCATCACGCGCCGGATCGGGTCAGAAGTGACCGTCCGGCAGGACCTGAGAAAAGGCTTGCTGTCTCCCTCATGGCTCGATCCAAACCTCGGAGGGCCGCGCTCGTGAAACTCTTGCGGACCATCGCGCTCGATCCGTCCGACAGGTTCGTATTCGACGTGGCCGCGGAGCCGGGAGATTGGGCGGTTTCAGGCGCGTTCCGCTTTTGCGATCAGAATCCCGCGAAGCTGGGCGGCAAGGCCCGTTCAGCGTTTCGCAGCGGCTTTCTTGGCGTGCAGTCCTGGGGCTGGTCGACGTTGGCGCAAATCGTCCCTGCAACAGAGGACGACCGCCACGCGTTGGTGGAGCTGCTTGCAAAACAGTTGGTAGAACAGTTCGGCGCGCCGGATCTTGCTGCTGCGCACCTTGCCGCGGCGGAAGAGGTCGCCTTTGCGCAGTCGCTCTGCACCCATCCTGTCAGCACGCTGATCGCCGTCCACCGCTCGGCAAACGATGGCGAGGTCCGCGAGTCGTTCCGCAGGCTGCAACTGCGGGAGGGACAGCGTCACGGCAATGCGTTCTCGTTCATGCAAGTCGAGGATGACGTCGAGCCGGACAGCGATCTCGATCTTTCGGATATCAGCGCGGAGCCGTCACGGCGATGAGGGACTTCTGGATCGCTTGCGGCCATCACTTGCTCGATCGAGATGCGGGCGGCAGGCTCGTGGCGACCGAACAGTTGCTGAAGGCCTATTTCGTCCGTCCTGAGTTGATGCCGCCGGACGATGCCTGCGACATCGAACGCAGGCTGCATCGGGAGCTGCTCGCCGATCCGCGTCGGGCGGTTGCCGGGGAAGAGGTTGCCGCGATCGTCGATGCGGATGCCCGGGAGAATTGGCGCTTCGTGCTGGCGTTCCGCGACCTCTTGCTCCGCGAACCCACGTTGGAGGCGGCCTATCTTGCGCTCGCTCGGTCAGGATCGATCAACCTGCCACCCCTGTTCCTGAACCAGCTCGTGCACGTCATCCTGCGCAACGTACTCGATGGCTGCGAGGATCCGTTCGTGCTGCGCGCGGCCGAATTGCTCTTCAGGTCTCAGCGCATTATTCCGCACGAGCATTCGTTGCTGCTGGCTGACGAGGAAGTCATCGGCGGACCAAGCCCGACGCCGGTGTTGTCGCTGATCTCCATGTTGGGGGGCGCGACCGGAGCGGGGGTCGACGTCCTGGGCGATGCGAATGCCGACAGCTACTGGCATCGCAGCGATCAGTTCGATCTTGCGCTCGATTTCAGCAACGGAACGCGGGGGGCCGACTGCCCTGGCGGACGTCATGAAACTCTGGATTTCTCATTTGCTCGGGGTCGACGTCGCAATTGAGCCGCTCACCGCCCTGCGCGATGCGAAACTCGCCTGGTATGTCGGGCTCGATGCCGAAGCTACAGGGATCGGCGACCGGCTGTGGCATGGCGAGACGCTCGATGACCGAACGATGGCACGCGTGCTGGCGTTGTTCCGGGTGACTTTCGCCGATGCACATCTTGTCGTCGACGCCGTCGGGCGCGAGGGCGTCTATCTGATACTGGCAATGAGCCCCGATCAGCTTGTGCGGATGAAACCGCAAAATCTGTTGACGGGTCTGCCGATCAAGCACCTGGAGGCCATGACGTGAGTTCCGCCGCCCTGCCATTGTTGCGCATTCCGCTCGGCGTCGTGGTCGAGCGGGCAAGCGCGGAATCCCCGTGGACCGATTTCGTCTGGCGTGGCACCGGCGTGTTGCCGGATGAGCCTGACATGACGCCGTGGACCGTCCTACGGGAGCAGGGGGGAACGACGCTGTTTTATGCCGGGAGCGCGATGGTCGATCTCTATCGTTCGGAAGCAGCGCGCTACCGCGACAATCTCGCCAGCGGTGATCCCAGTGTCTGGATTATACTGACTCCTTCCGAGGGCGCCTGGCCCTATGTCGTTTCGGCGGTCACCGCGGATCCCGCGGAAGGGGAGGCATTCACCGAAGCCGGTGCCAATCTGGTCGAGGCGGTGCCGATGCCGGAGGTGCTACGTCAGGCGATTGAAAATTTCATCGCGCAGCACCACGTCGAGACGGAGTTCGTCAAGCGTGAGCGGCGACGCGCCGATCCGGAGGCGCTTGCGCGGCGTCACCACGAAGGTGGGCACGAATGAGTGACGAGCATTTCCTGGCGCGCTGGTCGCGTCGCAAGCAGGAGGCGAAGCCCGACCACGTCGAACCGGCGCCGGAACAAGCGGTCGAGGCGCACGCGCCGGCGCCGGCAGACCCTGCGCCGGCGGTCCCGGATCTCCCCCAGCCGGATCTTTCGACCTTGCCTCCCATTGAATCGATTGATGCCGCCACTGACATCGCGGCCTTCCTGTGCAAAGGCATTCCGCAGGAGTTGAGCCGGGCGGCGCTTCGTCGTGCCTGGAGTGCCGATCCCGCCATCCGCGATTTCGTGGGGTTGGCGGAGAACGCCTGGGACTTCAACGACCCGAACGCCATGGCGGGTTTCGGCCCATTAGACTATTCAGCCGAGCAGGTTGGCGCGCTTGTCCGTCGCATCGTCGGGGATGTGGCGGGGGCCGCCGAAAGCCTCGCCAACCCGCAAACGGGGGCCGCCGAAGCGGGAGCGCAATCGGCTCATCTGCCGCCCGATCTTGCGCCGTCACCCAACCCGGTGAAGACAATCACGAGTCCTCAACAGCTCTCGGAGCGCCCCGTCGAGGAATTGCCGCCTGGTTCTGCTGCACCGCAACCGGTAGCTGCGCGTGAAGAGGCTTCCGTTGCGCGCCGCACACATGGCGGGGCGCTGCCCCGGTAGGCTGCGACTAAATGCGATAGCCTCAAGCTATAGCAGTTGATTGACCGCTTCCTGACGCGCGCCGTAATCTTCCGTCCGCAAACGCAATTGGCCCCTGCGATAGGAGGTCGGCGTGCGCGATGTGGGACTTGAACGCGCAATTGATGCGGCGGGCGGCGTTGCCGAGCTTGCCCGTAAGATCGGTATTGCCCAGCCTTCAGTGTCGAACTGGAACAGGGTGCCTGCGCAACGCGTGATCGCGGTCGAGGCCGTAACGGGCGTCCCGCGCAAGCTGCTTCGCCCCGATCTCTACAGCGAGCCTGTCGTGGTGGGCGACGCGGTTGATCCGATCGATGCCGCGCGCGCCCGGGAATATGCGCTGCTTGCAAACTTGCTTTGGTCCGCGCCGTCGGCAGCATTGCTTGAGCAGATCGCGCAGTTGAAGGGCGATGCGACCCCGCTGGGGCGCGCCCACGCAGCTCTTGCCGACGCTGCATCGGTCGCCGTCGTGTCCAAGGTCGAGCACGCGTATTTCGATCTGTTCGTCGGTCTCGGCCGTGGCGAGTTGCTGCCTTACGCATCCTATTACCTGACCGGCTTTCTCAACGAACGTCCGTTATCGCGCCTGCGCGACGATCTGGCTCTGCTCGGCATCGAGAGGGTGGAGAACAATTTTGAGCCCGAGGATCACGCGGGGACGTTGTGCGAGATCATGGCGGCGCTTGCGGCGGCGGGCCCTTCGCTATCGCCGGACGCACAACGCGTTTTCTTTGAGAAGCACGTCTCGCTCTGGATGGGACGCTTGTTCGCCGACATGGAGAAGGCGGAAAACGCCGGATTCTACCGATCGGTCGGGACACTCGGACGGGTCTTTCTGGAAATAGAAGCCGAAGCTTTCACATTCGCCAACTGACCGGCTCCGCTGGTCCAGGAGGAATGCGATGAGAGACGAGAGGAAAACGACAGCCGGCCGCCGCGACTTTCTTCGCAAGGCCGGAATCGGCGCCATCGGCGCGGGAGCGACACTGGCGACACCCTTGATTGCGCCCGCACAAGCCGACAGCGAGACCGACGATGAGAAACGCAAGGCGCGCTACAAGGAAACCGACCACGTGAAGGCCTATTACCGCGTCAATCGTTACCCTGGTTGAGGGAGGCGGCCGTGCTGATCAAGAGAACACAACAGCGTTCCGCAATCACCTCAAGCGGATCCATCGCGGCAGGCTTGTCCGGACAACGGAGTGGTCTCGACCGCCGCGCTTTCCTGCGCCGATCGGGCCTTGCCGGGGGGGCGCTCGCCGCGTTGACCACGCTGCCGCCCGGCAGCGTGCGGACGGCGAAAGCGGCGATAGCAGGTCCGCTCACATCCGGGGCGACGGTTCGCAAGAGCATTTGTACGCACTGCTCCGTGGGATGCACCGTGACCGCGGAGGTACTGAACGGCGTCTGGATTGGTCAGGAGCCGAGCTGGGATTCTCCGATCAATCGCGGATCGCATTGTGCGAAGGGCGCATCCGTGCGCGAGCTCGTGCACAGCGAGCGTCGGCTGCGCTATCCGATGAAGCTTGTGGGCGGACAGTGGACACGCGTTTCCTGGGACACGGCAATCAACGAAATCGGCGACAAGCTGTTCGAAATTCGCGAAAAGTCCGGTCCTGATTCCGTTTACTGGCTCGGATCGGCCAAGATGACCAACGAAGGCTCCTATCTTTTCCGCAAGCTCGGCGCATTCTGGGGCACCAACAACACCGACCATCAGGCACGCATCTGCCATTCGACAACCGTCACCGGCGTGGCCAATACCTGGGGCTACGGTGCGATGACGAACAGCTACAACGATATCCGCAACGCCAAGACCCAGATGATCATGGGCGGGAATCCGGCCGAGGCGCATCCGGTCTCGTTACAGCATCTGCTCGAGGGCAAGGAGCTTCAAAAAGCAAACTTCATCGTCATCGATCCGCGCCTGACACGGACCGCGGCCCACGCGACCGAGTATGTCCGGATGCGGCCAGGTACCGACATCCCGGTGCTCTATGGCATCATGTGGCACATCCTGCAGAACGGCTGGGAGGACCAGGAGTTCATCAGGCAACGGGTCTACGGGTTCGACGATCTCCGCAAAGAGGTGGAGAAATGGAATCCGGAGGAAGTCGAGCGCGTCAGCGGCATTCCTGGCGAACAGCTCAAGCGTGTCGCCAAGATGTTCGCGACGGAAAAGCCGTCGACGCTGATCTGGGCCATGGGGCAGACCCAGAAAACAGTCGGCACCGCCAATGTGCGGGCGAGTTGCATCCTGCTGCTGATGACTGGAAACGTCGGTGGACCGGGCATGGGCGCCAACATCTTCCGCGGCCATGACAATGTGCAGGGCGCGACCGACGTCGGGCTCGATATCGTTACGCTGCCGTTCTACTACGGCCTTGCCGAAGGTGCCTGGAAGCACTGGGCACGGGTTTGGGAGGTCGACTACGACTTCCTGAAGTCGCGCTTCGACTCCAAGCAGATCATGGAAACCCCTGGCATCCCGCTGACCCGCTGGTTCGAGGCGGCGACCCTGCCGAAAGAGCAGGTCGCGCAAAAGGACAACGTGCGGGCGGTGTTCGTGCAGGGACATGCCAGCAACAGCATTACGCGCGTTCCGGAATCCCTCAATGGTCTGAAGGCGCTCGAGCTGCTCGTCATCGCCGATCCGCATCCAACCACCTGGGCATCGCTGTCGGTCGAGGCGGGACGCAAGGACGGCGTCTACATTCTTCCGGTTGCCACGCAATTCGAGTGCAAGGGATCGCGCGTGGCTTCGAACCGCTCGCTGCAGTGGGGCGAGCAGATCGTAAAGCCGATCTTCGAATCGAAGGATGACCTCGAAGTCATCTACCTCGTGGCGAAGAAACTCGGCTTCGCCGACAAAATGTTCAAAAACATCAAGGTCGAGAACAACCTGCCGGAGGCCGAAGATACCCTGCGCGAGATGAATCGCGGCAGCTGGTCGACCGGCTATTGCGGACAGTCGCCCGAGCGTCTCAAGGCGCACATGAAGAACCAGGCCAAGTTCGACTTCCTGACCATGCGGGCGCCCAAGGACGATCCGGAAGTCGGCGGCGATTATTACGGTCTGCCGTGGCCGTGCTGGGGCTCGCCCGAGGTGCGCCATCCCGGCACTCCGCTGCTCTACAATACCAACCTGAGTGTGATGGATGGCGGCGGCACGTTCCGTCCGCGCTTCGGCATCGAGCGCGAGGAGAAGCTGCCTGACGGCACCACGCGCAAGGTGAGCCTGCTTGCGGACGGTTCTTACTCCAAGGACTCGGAGATCAAGGACGGTTATCCGGAATTCACGCTGGCGAGCCTGAAGAAGCTCGGCTGGGACAAGGATCTCAGCGAGACCGAGATGGCCACCATCACCAAGATCAACTCCGCCAATCCGGATGCGGTGTCATGGTCGCTCGACTTGTCCGGCGGTATCCAGCGCGTGGCGCTCAAACATGGCTGTGTGCCCTACGGCAACGGCAAGGCGCGCATGAACGCGTTCGGCTTGCCCGATCCGATTCCGGTTCATCGCGAACCGATCTACACGCCGCGCGTCGATCTGGTCGCGAAATATCCAACGCTGCCCGATGCCAAGCAATTCCGCCTGCCGAACATCGGCTTCTCCGTGCAGAAGGCCGCGGTGGAGAAGGGGATCGCGAAGCAATTCCCGCTCATCCTGTCGTCAGGGCGTCTCGTCGAATATGAGGGGGGTGGCGAGGAAACACGCACCAACCCGTGGCTTGCCGAATTGCAGCAAGACATGTTCATCGAGATCAGCCCGGCTGATGCCGCCGATCGCGGCATCAAGGATGGCGGCTGGGTCTGGGTGACTGGCGCCGAAAACAATTCGCGCGCCAGGATGAAGGCGCTGGTGACCGAACGCGTCGGCAAGGGGGTCGCCTGGATGCCCTTCCACTTCGGCGGCTGGTTCGCAGGCAAGGATCTGCGCGGCAATTATCCGAAGGGCACCGATCCGATCGTGCTCGGCGAAAGCGCGAACACGATCACCACCTACGGATACGATCCGGCGACCGGCATGCAGGAGCCCAAAGTCACCCTCTGCCAGATCGCAGCGGCATAAGGAGCAACGACCATGGCACGTATGAAATTCCTCTGCGACGCCGACCGTTGCATCGAATGCAATGCCTGCGTCACCGCCTGCAAGAACGAGCACGAGGTGCCTTGGGGCATCAACCGGCGCCGCGTCGTTACCATCAATGACGGCAAACCGGGCGAGCGTTCCGTCTCGATGGCCTGCATGCATTGCACCGACGCCCCATGCGCGGCGGTATGCCCGGTGAATTGCATCTACACGACGGCCGACGGTGTCGTGCTTCATTCCAAGGACCTTTGCATCGGCTGCGGATATTGCTTCTACGCCTGTCCGTTCGGAGCGCCGCAATATCCGAAGGTCGGCAATTTCGGCTCGCGCGGTAAGATGGACAAGTGCACCTTCTGCGCCGGAGGCCCAGAAGCCGACGGCAGCAAGGCGGAGTACGAGAAATACGGCGCAAACCGTCTCGCCGAAGGCAAGTTGCCGCTCTGCGCCGAGATGTGCTCGACCAAGTCGTTGCTTGCTGGCGACGGCGAAATCATTGCCCAGATCTACAAGGAGCGTGTGATGAAGCGCGGTTACGGCTCTGGCGCCTGGGGCTGGAAGACCGCGTATCGCGAGACGATCGAGTCTTGAAAAACCGCATCGCCAGCGATCACCCAATATCGGGAGGAATTGATGGTGTGTCTTGCGCGATTTGCCCGTCTCGTGATTGGCTCGGGCGTGCTGCTGCTGCTCATCTCCGCTGCTTCGCCGTCTATCGCCCAGCAGGTCAACCCGACGGCGAGCTCAGTTAAGGAGCAGCAGCTTCTCCAGGAACTGAACCGGGTCCAGGGACGCGTCAGCATTCCCGACCAGCGCTCGGGCGTGCTCGAGCAGCCGGCAGGACGTGAATGGCGTGAGTTCCGGAACGTGACGCTGCACTGGATAGGCGGTATCGCCATTCTTGGTATGCTTGCGGCGTTGATCATTTTCTATCTGACCCGGGGCATGGTGCGGCTTCAGAGCGGTCGTTCAGGCCGGACCATCGTGCGCTTTAGCTCATTCGAGCGCTTCGTGCACTGGATGACGGCGACCTGCTTCATCGTTCTCGCGCTTTCGGGATTGAACGTTACTTTCGGTCGTACGCTGCTTTTGCCCTTGATGGGTCACGAAGCGTTTTCCGAATGGTCGCAATGGGCGAAATATGCGCACAATTACCTGAGCTTCCCGTTCACGATTGGCGTCGTTCTGATCTTCCTGATGTGGCTCGCCGGCAATATCCCGAATAAGGTGGATGCCGCTTGGCTCAAGCGCGGCGGCGGCATCGTGGGTCACGACCATCCGCCGGCCTATCGTTTCAACGCCGGCCAGAAGGCAATCTATTGGATCGTTGTCGTCGGCGGGGGGCTGGTGGCAGCCACCGGATATGAGCTGATGTTCCCGTTCTATCTATCGGGTATTGAAGGGATGCAGCTCGCGCAGGTTGTCCACGCTACCGTGGCGATGCTGTTCATAGCGGTGATGCTGGCCCACATCTATATCGGTACGATAGGCATGGAGGGCGCGTTCGAGGCGATGGGTAGCGGCACCGTCGACGTCAACTGGGCGAAGGAGCACCATAGCCTCTGGCTCGAAGAGGAGAACGCGCGGACCGGTGCAAGCGACGCGCGAACTCAGCCCACTGCCGCGGAGTAGGTGGCACACGCAGGCGGCCCTAGACGTTGGCGCATCGCACTAGAGGCGCACGCCCGTCGTTGCAAAGGCCTGTTGGACCGGCTCCTGCACGCGGTTTAGAACTGCGGCCCCAATTGCTGCCAGAACAATGGCGGCCGCGCAGGCGAGCAAGAAGGACTTCATCGCCGTTCTCCCAAAAAATCGGGATTTCGTGAGCTTACACAAAACGGCTCATCGCGGATAGCGCTGCACTGTCCCTCCGACTGATGTGCGCTGTTCGGGTGGCATGTGCATACGCATCCTCGTGTGCACTGAGAGTCCGACGGCGCGATTTTGCTTCCAATCGGTGCATATATCATCCGAGAAGAAGCAATCTGTGGAAGCCGGGGCCAGCCAAATTCCTCAATCTGTCCAACCACATAGAGGGCGGTCGGGGATAAAATATATCAACGAAATGAATGACTTGCGTTGGAGATTTTCCGTTGCGGCTGTGATGGAGTGGAGCGGGAGTTCAGGTCCTTCAGTGGGGTAGAAGACGGCGTGTGCGCAGCGTGTGCACCGGGAGGCCAAGAAAAATCGACCGAAAGCAAGCGTGAGCGGCCGCTTCGTCTGGGAGCGTTGCGCAACTCGCGCCGCTGGTCCTGGCTCGCGATCGGCGTCCGTTCAGTAACCTTATGAGTCCGCTACCTCTGCCAGCGCCGCGTTAAACGTCGCGCTCGGACGCATCACGGCGGCACATTTTGCCGGATCAGGGAGATAGTATCCGCCGATGTCCGCGGGTTTGCCCTGCACCGCCACGAGCTCGGCAACGATCTTCTCCTCGTTTTGCGTAAGCGTCTCGGCCAGCACCTTGAAGTGCCCCTGCAGGGCGATGTCCTCAGTCTGCGCTGCGAGCTCCTGCGCCCAGTACTTCGCCAGGTAGAACTGGCTGCCTCTATTGTCCAACTCGCCGGTACGCGGCGAAGGCGACTTCCTGTTGTCCAGCAGCTTGCCTGTGGCTGCGTCCAATGTCCTGGCCAGCAGTCCGGCTCCTTGGTTTCCGGTCTTCAGGCCGAGATCTTCCAGCGAGACGGCGAGGGCGAGAAATTCACCCAGCGAATCCCAGCGAAGGTGATTCTCTTCGACGAGTTGCTGCACATGCTTGGGAGCCGAGCCACCGGCACCGGTTTCGTACATGCCGCCGCCAGCCATAAGCGGCACGATGGACAGCATCTTGGCCGAGGTGCCCAGCTCCATGATGGGGAAGAGGTCGGTCAAGTAGTCGCGCAGAATGTTGCCGGTTGCGCTGATCGTGTCGAGGCCGCGGATCACGCGCTCCAGCGTATAGCGCATGGCGCGCACCTGGCTCATGATCTGGATATCGAGGCCAGTGGTGTCGTGCTCGCGCAGGTACATCTTGACCTTGGTGATGAGCTGAGCCTCGTGAGGGCGATACGGGTCCAGCCAGAACAGGACCGGCATCCCGGAGTGGCGGGCTCGGGTGACGGCCAACTTGACCCAGTCCCGGATTGCCGCGTCCTTGACTTGGCACATGCGCCAGATGTCGCCCCGCTCGACATTCTGGCTCAATAGCACCTCGCCGGTGGCGAGGTCGGTGATGTTGGCCACGCCATCCTCGGGGATCTCGAAGGTCTTGTCGTGCGACCCGTATTCCTCGGCCTGCTGCGCCATCAGGCCGACATTGGGCACGGTGCCCATGGTCTTGGGATCGAAGGCGCCGTGCCATTTGCAGAAGTTGATCATCTCCTGGTAGATTCTGGCGAAGGTGCTTTCCGGCATCACGGCCTTGACGTCCTTCAGACGGCCATCGGCGCCCCACATCTTGCCGCCGTTGCGGATCATGGCGGGCATGGAGGCGTCCACGATCACATCGTTGGGCGAGTGGAAGTTGGTGATGCCCTTGGCCGAGTCCACCATCGCCAGTTCGGGTCGGTGTTCGTGGCAGGCGTGCAGGTCCCGGTTGATCTCGTCCTGCTTGCTCTGCGGTAGGTTGGCGATCTTGTTGTACAGATCGACCATCCCATTGTTGACGTTGACACCCAATTCGTCAAACAACTCACCGTGCTTGGCAAAGGCGTCACGATAGAAGATCCTTACGCAGTGCCCGAACACGATGGGATGCGACACCTTCATCATGGTAGCCTTCACATGCAGAGAGAACATCACTCCGGTCTTGTACGCGTCCTCAATCTGCTGCTCATAGAACTCCAACAGCGCCTTCTTGCTCATGAACATCGAGTCGATGACCTCGCGGTCCTGAAGCGAAACCTTGGGCTTGAGAACGATGGTCTTGCCGCCCGCGGTCATCAACTCCATCTTCACGTCACGCGCCCTGTCCAGCGTGATGGACTTCTCGCCATGGTAGAAGTCGCCGTGGTGCATGTGCGAGACGTGCGAGCGCGACGCCTGACTCCATTCGGCCATGCTATGCGGGTTCTTACGCGCGTAGTTTTTCACTGCTTGCGGGGCGCGTCGGTCGGAGTTGCCTTCGCGGAGGACGGGATTCACCGCGCTGCCAGTGCATTTGGCGTAGCGCGCCCGGATTGCTTTCTCTTCGTCTGACTTGGGGTTCTCGGGGTAGTCCGGTATCGTGTAGCCCCTACCTTGCAGCTCCCTGATAGCCGCAATCAGCTGCGCCACCGAGGCGCTGATGTTGGGCAGCTTGATGATATTGGTTCCCGGCAGCAGCGTTAGCCGGCCCAATTCCGCGAGGTTGTCCGGCACACGCTGCTCTGCGGTCAGGAATTCCGGAAACTCGCCGAGAATGCGAGCCGCGACCGAAATGTCGCTGGTGAGGACGTTGATACCGGCTGGCGCAACAAATGTGCGCACAATGGGCAGGAACGCGGCCGTCGCCAATGCCGGAGCCTCGTCGGTCAGCGTATAAATAATTGTCGGCTTCGTCGTGCTCATACGCTGGCTTCCTTGCGCCGTGGGGTAGGGCTCATAAGATGAGTCGAAGTTGAAACAATGCGGGACGTTTAGGCCACGTCAATCAGGCAACGGTGTAGGGCATCCGGACAGGTTGGACATTACACGGAACCTGACACCCGAGATGAATTTGGGCAACTGAATTGTATTCCCAGTCCGTCGATGCGGTTCTTGGTTTGGCTACAGCCGATTTGAGCACCATCAACCGAGTGGAATGGTCGTCCCGCAGGAGTACCACTGCTGAAGGCCAAACTCGCTGGTCGCGGGGCGCTTCCGACTCGTGACCGGGATGACGCGGGACCAACTGCCGTCAAAGGACCGTCACACCAGCCTGTGTGCCTTGCGCCGTTATCGGCAAGGCGCGACCAGGCAAAGCACGAACACTCCAATTCGGAAACAACCTGCGAGCACGAAGCTGGCAAAACCCTTATGTTTCACAGCAATCAGGTCAGCGCATTCTCGAGCCGGTTTCGGAGGTGTCAGGATGCGTGTCCGGAAAGTTCCTGATGGACAAGGCTGACCCAATAAGCCGAACCGAGGGGTAGTATCTCGTCGTTGAAGTCGTAGAGCGGCGTGTGGACGTTGTTGAACGAACCATCGGGCGCGACGCCATTACCGATGAAAATGAACGATCCGGGGCGAGCTTCCAGCATGAAGGCGAAATCCTCCGATCCGGTGACAATCGGTGCGTTGGTGTCAACGTTGTCCCGACCCACCAATGCTGTCGCGGCCGCTGCGGCGATATCGGTCTGTTCGCCATGGTTGCCAGCGGCGGATACATGCGGTCGTAGTTGACCTCGGCGCTGCATCCGTAAGCTTGGGCGATTGCCGCCGCGACGCTTGATTTGGACGCAGCGGCTTTTCGGCGCCTGCTTTGTTGCCCGATGGACGTTCGCATCCATGGCGGTCATCATCGGATCTGCCTCTGGATTGCGGACGTAGTGCCGATTGAGATCATGAGCGCTCGCTCGCAACTGGTCGCTCCCATTAGCGCTTCCAGCAAATGGGTTATCGCTCACTCGAACTCTTTCGGGCCTCACGGACCCCACCAACACGCCGCGCACGAAACGACGGGAGCGTGAAGCTCCCGTCCTTGTCGCAAGCTCGACCATATTCGGCGGGTGCGGCGTCGCAAAAGGTTCTTCTACGTTCAGGTTAATTTCGGACATCGCTGACGCAATCCGGCACTCGCGAAATAAGCGGTGTGCGTGAGCCTGTTGACGAGCGCTCACTTACCGCGATGCAGCAACGATCAGCTGCACGGCGCGGCCACGATCGGCAACAATTATGTTGTCGGAAGCGCCGCTCTGAACAAAATATGCAAACATGACTGCGAGGCGCCTGCAGAGGAGACGCACATGAACAGCTTCACAACCCAAGGGGATCCATCTGAATATCTTGAGCGCCTGATGCAAGCCGGACAACAATCGATGAAGCAGTTCGATGAAGCCTTGGCGATGACGGTAGGTGTGCGTGGAAAGAAGCCGGCTTCGGCGGGGCAGATGTTTTCGCCGTTTGCGTTAGCGCTCGACATGCAGCGAGATTACCTCACGCAGGTCTGGCGCTTTTGGAATGCTGCGACGATCAGGGCATTTTCTCTCGGAACCAAGGCCGAAGTCCAGCCGGAGCGCGGCGACAAGCGGTTCAAGGACGAGGCGTGGCAGGAGGCTCCGTACTATGATCTCCTCAAGCAATATTACCTGCTGACGGCACGGCAGATGCACGATTTGGTCGATAGTGCGCAGGTCGACAACAAGACGAAGTTGCAACTGCGTTTCTACGCTCGGCAATTCATCGATGCGATGAGCCCGTCAAACTTTCCAGCGACGAATCCCGAGGTGATCCGGACCGCCATCGAGACGCGTTCGGCGAGCCTTGCGAACGGAATGGCGAACCTCATTGAGGACATCAGGAAAGGCCGAATTACGCGCGTCGATGAATCCGCCTTTGAGGTCGGCGGCAATCTTGCGGTCACGCCCGGCTCCGTCATTTTCGAGAATGAACTGATCCAGCTCATTCAGTACGCGCCGCAAACCTCCGAGGTCGAGCGGACACCGCTGCTGATCGTGCCTCCCTGTATCAACAAGTACTATCTTCTCGACCTCGGCAAGGGCAATTCGTTCGTCGAATATGCCGTTGCGCAGGGTCGTCAGGTCTTCCTCATCTCGTGGCGCAGCGCCGTACCTGAAATCGGCCAGTTCACATGGGACGACTACCTCACGAAGGGCCCGCTGCAAGCCATCGACGTGGTGTGCGATATCGCGAAGGTGGAGCAGGTCGATGCGCTCGGTTTCTGTGTCGGTGGCACGATCATGAGCTGCGCGGCAGCGGTGCTGGCGGCGCGCGGTGAGAACAAGCTCACGAGCCTCACGCTGCTGACAACGATGCTCGACTTTGCCGATACCGGCGACATCGGCCTCCTGATCGATGAAGGCTCGGTTGCGCTGCGCGAGGCGACCATCGGCGGCGGCGGCATCCTGCCGGGCAAGGAGCTTGCGTTCACCTTCGGAACGCTGCGCGCCAACGACCTGATATGGCGCTACGTCGTGGACAGCTATCTGAAGGGGGCAACACCTGACGCATTCGACCTGCTGTATTGGGATTCGGATAGCGTCAGCCTGCCAGGTCCAATGTATTGCTGGTACACCCGCAACACGTACCTCGAAAACAACCTCAAGCAGCCGGGCAAGACCACGCAGTGCGGGTTGTCGATCGATCTGTCGAGGGTCAAGACGCCGCTCTATGTACTTGCTTCGCGCGAAGATCATATCGTGCCTTGGCAGAGTGCGTTCCGCTCCAAGGATCTCATGGGCACGCATCCCCGCTTTGTGCTTGCCGCAAGCGGTCATGTTGCCGGCGTGATCAATCCTCCTGCACGCAACAAGCGCAGTCATTGGCTGAACGACGACCTCAATTGCGAAGCCAAGGACTGGCTCGACCGGGCCAAGGAGGTGCCTGGAAGCTGGTGGCCGGATTGGGATGCCTGGATGAAGCGGCATTCAAGCGGAACGATTCCGGCTCCGGAGCGTGCCGGCAACGAGAAGTACGGGGTGATCGAGCCGGCGCCCGGCAGATACGTCAGGTTGAAGTCGAACTGACAGCCCGGTGGCATTCGATTGAGGGGTGGGAGAGCACGATGACGGAGCCGCCGAAGCACTCAAGCCCTGCCGGCGACGGCATCGCTGCGCCGCTTAGATATCCCGTATTCCGGCGCATCTGGTCTGCAGGTCTGCTGTCCAATCTGGGGCTCCTGATCGGGGGCGTCGGTGCCTCCTGGGCGATGACGCAGATGACTTCGTCGGCCGACAAGGTCGCGCTGGTGCAGACAGCGATATTGTTGCCGGTGATGCTGATCGCGTTGGCGGCCGGTGCGATTGCCGACATGCACGATCGGCGAGTTGTGGGCATGGTGGCGCTAGCGATCTCGCTATCCGGCGCCACCGGGCTGACGCTGCTGACTTGGTTCAACCTGATAACACCCAATTCCCTGTTGGCACTTTGCTTTGTCATCGGCACAGGCATGGCGCTGTTCGGCCCGGCCTGGCAATCGTCAGTCAGCGAGCAGGTGCCGGGGGAGACACTGGCTTCTGCTGTCGCGCTCAACGGGATCAGTTTCAACATAGCGCGGAGCTTCGGACCGGCAATCGGCGGTATCGTGGTTGCCGCTGCTGGCTCGGTCGCGGCCTTTGCCACCAACGCCTTGTTCTATCTTCCACTCCTTGTCGTGCTGTTCTTCTGGGATCGCGTCAGCGAACCGCCGCGGTTGCCGCGCGAACGGCTCAATCGCGCCATGGTGTCCGGCGTGCGCTATATCACGAATTCGCCTGCGATCAGGATCGTGCTGATGCGCACTGTCGTCATGGGCATGATCGGCGGCTCGGTTTCTGCGTTGATGCCGCTGGTGACGCGCGATCTCCTCCACGGCACGGCGCAGATCTACGGCATCATGTTGGGTGCTTTCGGCGTTGGCGCCGTAATCGGCGCGTTGAACTTGACCAGGATACGCAACCGCATGAGCGGCGAGGCTGCCGTGCGCGCATGTGCGGTCCTGATGGCCTGTGCCGCTGCCACGGTAGCGCTGAGCAACAGTCCGTTGCTGACGGCGGCGGCGCTTGTCGTTTACGGTGCGGCGTGGATGCTGGCGGTCACTCTGTTCAACGTCGGCGTCCAGCTTTCGGCGCCTCGCTGGGTCGCCGGCCGTTCGGTCGCCGCTTTCCAGGCATCGATCTCCGGCGGGATTGCGATCGGAAGCTGGGGCTGGGGTCGTCTAACCGATAGTTTCGGCGTCGAGATGGCATTGTTGATTGCCGCCGGCATGATGGCGCTTTCGATGCTGCTCGGCCTTTGGCTGCGCCTGCCACGGGTCGGCGCACGCAATGAAGTTGCGAGCGAGTTGCTTTCCGATCCCGAGGTTAGAATGCAATTGACCGGTCGCAGTGGACCGCTCGTCGTGGAGATCGAATATCGTGTCGCTCAGGACAATGCGCGTGCCTTCCATAGCGTGATGCAGGAGGTCCAGCTTAGCCGGCAGCGCAACGGCGCCTATGGATGGTCGATCGCGCGCGACGTCGCCGATCCCGAACTGTGGACGGAGCGCTATCACTGCCCGACCTGGATCGATTTTCTGCACCAGCGCAACCGTGCCACAATGCCCGAGCGCGCACTGTATCTGCGAGCGATCAACTTCCACATCGGGCCCGGGCCGGTGCGGGTGCGCCGGATGCTGGAGCGGCCGTTCGGATCGGTGCGTTGGAAGGACGAGACTCCCGATCGCGCCGTAAACGAGCTACTGCCAATCGTCACGACAGCAGCTGGAAGCGGCGCTTAGGCCCGTCCGGCGCGCGAAGGATCGAATGAGATATCGTCGGTGCTGCTGGCGGGGCGAAGCCGTAGTTGGATAGCGCACAAAGGGCGGCACCGGGAAAGCCGAGAAAATCTCGCTGCAGCCAACTCGAGCGGGCCTTCAGAGGTGAGCGGGGGGCGTTCAAACGCCGCCGGACGAGCTAACGCGGACGTGCTGATTTCGCGCCCCACATGCAGAGGCTAGATGGCTCAAAGCCGAACTGCCGCGGCCGATGGGTTTCCTCATCCTCGATTTCGTCTACTCCGACGGAATATTCGAACACCATGCCATCGGGACCCTGAAAATAGAGAAAGCGCGCGCCGGACGTTGGGTGACGACCCGGACCGAAGACGATTGGAACGCGCTGGCCCGACAAATGATAGTACGAGCGCAGCACGTCGTCGTTGCTCTCGACCTGGTGATTGATGTGATGCACGCCGGGCCCACGGCCGGGGGCCAGCGCAACGGTGTGATGGATCGCGTTGACCCGCATGAGCGCGATGTCCCCGATGCGATCGCTGACGCGGGCGTTGCAGACCTTAGTCCAGAACAGCTCGTCGCGTACGGGGTCGGTCGTGAACAGGCCGACGTGGCTGAAACCGGTGATCCCGGCATCGCGGGTGGCAAAATATCGCCTGCCGCTGCGCTCGGGCCGCACGACGAGCTCGATCTGGTTGCCGGTCGGATCCTTGAACGCGATGAAGGCCTTGACCTTGCGGAGCGCGCATTCATCCGGCGTGCCGGCGTGGACGGCATGGCGGAGCGCATCGAGCGTTGCGCCGGCGGCGTCGAGCTTGTCCGCATCGTCGACTTCGAAGGCGACGGTTTGGTCCCGCGGATCACCCTCGAAATAGCAGAGCGTGTGCGCCCGGTCGTCGGAACGCAGATAGAGCGTTTGCTTCGCCCGCTCGCCGACCTGCAGGCCGAGACTTCTGGTGGCAAAGCTCTGCGCATCCTCGAGGTTGGAGGCGCCGAGCCGCACATAGGCGAGATCCCGCAATTCAATCATGTGGCGCCTCCGTTGCTTCGGTACTCGTCAGTCGCCGGCCGGCTGCAGTTCGGGAATGCCGTGGCACTGACTGCCCCACTCGCAGAGCGAGGAGGGATGGGCAGAGAACTGCCGGGGGTGATGATCGGGGTCGATGTCGTTGAGGCCGTGCGTATAGGAAAAGACGTATCCTTCAGGCCCCTCGAACCTCAGGAAGATTTGCCCGGACGCTGGCTCACGTCCGGGGCCATGCAGGATCTTGATCTGGCGCTCCTGCACGAAATAGTGGCCCTGCATGATCGAATCCAGGCTCTCGACGCCGTAGCTGACATAGAGGATGCCGGGCCGGTCGGATGGATAGAGCGCAATGCGGTGATGCTTCCGGTCGATCCCGAGATAGGCGACGTCGCCGGCCCAGTCGCTGATCCGGGCACCAAGGATCGAAGTCCAGAATTGCCGATCGTCCGTCAGCCTGACGCTGCGCAGCCCGACGCCTTGCAGCCCGGTGATGCCGGCGTCGCGGCTCGGAAAGTAGCGGCGTCCACTTTGCGCGGGCCGCAGCACCAGGTCGATCTCGTTGCCGGTGGCATCCTGCACAATCAATGCATCTCGGACGAACCGTTGCTTGCACTCGTCGTGGCTTCCTCGACGTGCGGTGAAGCCGTCGTTCCGTAGCGCGTGCTCGACGCGTTCGAGCACCGCTTCGTCGGAAACCTCGATGCCGATTGAGGACGAGTCCGTTGCCGGTATCAGCGACAGCGTGTGATAGCGATCGTCCGATCGGAAGAGTAGAGCCTGTTTGTCGGGTACTGGCTGCAAGCCCAGAATGTCGGTGGCGAACGCCGCTGCCGGTTGCGGCTCGCGGACGGCCAATCTAACGTAGCAGAGCCCGATCAGGGAGCGTTGTGGCACCCTCTCGGATGAACTTTGACCCGTCATGTCCGCTTTCTCGACTGCTTGGGTATCGAACTCTCGATGTGCTGCCGCACGATCTGGCGCCAGACACCGAGCAGCCGTGAGAAGTGCTCGGGATCGTTCTCGATCAGCATTCTGACCGAGAAGCCGCGGACCACACTCAGCGTCAAAGCGAGCACGTCCTTGGCGAGCTGTTCAGGAATTCCGGACGAAATCAGCGTGTCGAGCCAGGTCGCCTCGATCGAGAAGCGCGTCTGCCGGGCGAACTGCCGGGTCTCGCGCTTGATCTGCCGGGTGCTGTCATCGCTCATCGCGATGGCGAGCTCGATGAAGAAATAGTCGCCGAAGAAGAAGTCCTCTGCGTCTTTAATGATGCTGTCGATCGGATCGCCGCCATCGTGCCGCGCCGACTGCGCGCGGCGCATACTCTGGGTGAAGGTGATCTCGTTGACATAGGCCAGCACCGCCACGACAAGCTCGTGCTTGCTCGGGAAATGATGCATCAAGGCGCCGCGCGAAACGCCAGCGAGGTCGGCGACCTCGATCGTCCGCAGCCCGACATAGCCGTTGCGCCGAATGAGCTTGACCGCAGCGTCCATCAGTTGCTTGCGCGTGGTTTCGCTCCGCTCAGCCTGGGTTCGTCGCGGCGCGTATTTCGGCTCGGCCGTGCTGTCCCGGCGCGATCTCAGCTTCTGTCGGGTTGCGGGCCCGCGCGATGCCGGGGCGCTACGGCGGGAGGAGGGCTTTGGCTCGTCAGAATTCGACATAGACGCTGTCTTCTATCACCTTGACCGGGAAGGTCTTCAACGGAACCGTACACGGCATGCCGGTCGGCGCGCCGCTGGTGACATCGAATGTACCAAAATGCCAAGGGCATTCGACGATATTTCCGGTCAGGATGCCTTCTTCGGACAGTGAAGCCTCGCCATGCGTGCAGAGATCGGCCGTGGCGTAGATCGTGCCGCCGACATTGTAGACCGCAAGGCTAGTGCCATCGGGCATCGTCGCGGGACGAATCTCGCCCTCCGGAAAGTCCTGGACCGGGCCGATGAGAATGCCGTTGATCGTGGTCGTCATAGCATTGTGCTTCCGCCATTGACGCTGATGACCTGTCCCGTGACGAACGAGGCTTCCTTCGAAGCCAGATAGCACACCATCGATGCCACTTCGTCCATCTCGGCCGGGCGTCCCATCGGCACCACGTCGACAAAGCGCTGCAACGCCTTCGGCGCCTTGAGCGTGATCTCCTTGACCTGGGGTGTTTCGACGATGCAGGGAGCGACGACATTCACGGTGATGCCGTCCTTGGCGAATTCACGCGCCAGTCCGGTCGCCATTGCATGCACGCCGCCTTTGGCGGCGTTGTAGGCGGCGTGATCCCAGAGACCGTTGCGGACCGAGTCCGCTCCGATATTGACGATGCGACCGTAGCCGCGGGCCTTCATGACCTTGACGGCGTGCCAGGTGCACCACAGCGCGGTCCAGAGATTGCGATCGATCGTGGTCCGCAACGTATCGGGAGTGTGGTCCAGAAACGGCTTGATAATCCCGCCGCCTGCGTTGTTGACCAGGATATCGAGCGCACCGAAATTGTCGACCGCCGACTTGATGACGCTGCCTGCAACGTCCTCCCGCGAGAGGTCGCCGGCCTTCACGACCGGGCGCCTCGCGCCGCTTGCGGCGATCTCGTCGGCAACCGCACCGAGGCGGCCCTCGTCAATATCGGATACCACGAGGTTGGCGCCGCCGTCGGCAAAGTGGCGGGCGATGACGGCGCCGATGCCGCTGGCGGCCCCGGTCACCACAACTGTCTGTCGATCGAAACGAGAACTCATCCGATTTAATCCGTCAGAGCACGATGCTGATGCGGCCGCTCGGCCGCAAGCCTTCGCCGCCGAGCAGGCAGCGCTTTTCGCGGATGCGGAAGCCGTCGTCTCGCAGCGCCAGGCGATACTTGTTCGTTCCGAAGTAGAGATCGGTGACACCGTCCTTGGTTCGCAGCGTCTGGAACACGGACGTGACGTCGATCTCGTCCTCGCGCCGTGACTGGATCCGCACGTTGCCGACGATCCGGCTCGTCTTCGAATGTGGGAATTCGGCGTGCGCGGTGCGCTTCATCAACCGCTTGACCCGTTCGCCAAGCCGCGCGCGGTCGTCCGCGATGTAGAACAGGTTGACATCCGACGAGGCGTCTGCCGGCAGATCGGTGCAGGGTACTTCGTATCTCGCATCGTCGGTGAACAGCGTCAGCCATTCCGGCAGGCGCCATTGATCGAGCAGCTCGGCCTCGTTGAACAGAAAGTCTTCCACTTCGGTTCGGTTGGCGGATTGCATCTTGTCCTCCTCAGGCCGCGGCGCTCTTGATGCCCGACGCAGGCGCAGGAAACATCTGCTTGTTCCATTGGGTCCAGAACGCACGCATCTGGAGCTCGTCGTCGTGCTGGGCTTTTTCCTTGCCCATTCCCTTCGAGATGTCGTTCCACAGGGCTTCCTTGGAGTTCTCGAAGCCGCGTTGGCAGTGCTCCAGCGCTTCGGCGTCGTCGGGCGTGGCAAAGCCGCCGGGGCCAAGAAACTCGAGGAAATTGTTGAGGCGGTACTTCCGCGCCCATGCCGATTCGTCGTTTGGCGCCAGCGCCCAGGCGTTGATCACCATGTAGTCGGGGGCCATCGGGAAATAGGTGCGCACGGTCAGCGCCATGATGTCATTGACGACGAGATTTGGGAAAATGAACAGGTTGCGGTTCCTGCGCGCGATCCGATCGGCGCGCTCCTGGCCGTGGCGTGCGACGAGGTTGTCGTAGATCCGCCCGATCTCCGATTTGCCAGCCTCTCCCCATCCGGGGATCCACTGCGCGACCGGTCGTCCCCAGGGAGCGCCGTATTCGAGGACGGCGTGACCGTTGCCGAGGTCGTAGCCGTAGCCGCCGGCACCCATCCCGGTAGCGAGGTTGTCCGTCGAACTCATCAGGATGTCGAAATAGGTCGCGTGCGTGGTCGCGGCATGATAGCCGTCGATGCTGTTCTCGGTGAGCAGCTTCCAGTTCGCCCGGATCGAATATTCCTGGCTGCCTGCGACGATCGACATTCCGGCGTCGGTCTGATCGCAGATCACGTCGAGGTATTCCTTCGCGCCGGCGAGATAGTCGACAAGCGGCATGATGTTGCTGTCGAACGAGATGAAGTTGAAATCGCGATAGGTCTCGAACCGCGGCACTGGCTGCATGTTCGAGGTGTCGCGACCCTTGAACCCCTCGGGGTAGGAGGCTTCGCCTGGTTGGCTGCGCAACTTGCCGTCAGCGCCGAACACCCAGCCATGGTAGAAGCACTGGAACGATTTGGCGTTGCCCTTGCGCTCGCGGCAGACCTGGGCGCCGCGATGCGGGCAGGTGTTGAGCAGGGCGCGCAATTGTCCCTTGCTGTCCCGGGTGAACAGGATGCCGCGGCCAGCGACCTTGCGGGTGATGAAGTCGCCGGGTTTCGGGAGTTCGGACGAATGCCCGAGGTAGAGCCACGAGCGGTCGAAGATCATTTCCTTTTCGGCCCGGAAGATCTCGGGGTCGACGAAATTGCGGCGCGCGACCTTGAAAATGCGCTGGGCCGGATCGACGAGCAGCGCGGGCTGCGGCTGTTCTGCGTTCATTGTGGTTTCCTCTTCCCTAGGCGGCGAGTAAGCGCTTCAGTTCGAGTGCGGGATTCTCGAGTTCGCTTTTTCGAACAGGCTTGCGTGAGGCGACGAGCCGGCGCAGCACCGCCATGTCTCGTGCCGAATTGACGGTGATGCCGCCGACGACTTCGCCGTCGCGGACGCTGATGGTGACGAAGCGCCCGGCGCCGACGTCGCCCCTGATGATCTCCTCGCCACCGGCCGGATTTCCGACGACCTGGATGTTGGCGTCGTACTGGTCGGACCAGAACCAGGACGGGGCATCATAGGCAGTCGCGAGGTTCGTCATCGATTTTGCGGTGGCGATGGCCTGGTTCTGCGCATTGGCCCAGTTCTCGATGCGCATCCAGCGGTCGTGGCTCCGGCTCCATTGCTCGGCGACATCGCCAGCGGCGAAGATGCTATCGGCATGGGTGGCGCCGCTCGAGGTGACGCGGATGCCATGCTGGGAATCGAGGCCCAGTTGTTGGGCGAGCTCAGTGACCGGCTCGACGCCGACGCCGGCCAATGCGAGATCGGCCGGGACGAAGCTGCCGTCGTCGAGTTCCAGTCCGCGCGATGTCGATCGCTTCGCCACGGCGTTGCATACAATCTTCGCGCCCTTCGACGCATGGAGCTGATGGAGATATTGGCCGAGCGATCCGGAGCCGATCTGAGACAGCAAGCCTTCGGCCTTCTCGATGATGGTGACGTGGCATCCGCGCCCGATCGCGGCGGAGGCGACTTCGAGGCCGACGACCCCGCCGCCGATCAGCGCAATCCGTCGACCGGGCTGCAACTCCTGGCGCAGCGCCAGCGCGTCGTTCATGCAGCGGAGGTAGCAGACGGGGAGTGGGCCATTGTCGAGCTCGGGCAGGCGACGCACACGTGTACCGGTCGTGAGCAGCAGCTGGTCGAATGCGAGCTCTTGTCCGTTGGCGAGGCCGACAACACGACGCTGCAGATCGGCTGCAACGGCACGGGACGAGGTGTGCAATGCGACATCGAGGTCGCTCCACTGCTGGTGCTGCAAGACCAGCACCGGATTGGAAACGCGGTCGATCAAAATGGCCTTCGACAGTTGCGGGCGTTCGTAGGGAAGGTGCTCTTCCTCGCCGATCAGGCTGACCGGGCCGCGATGTCCGGCAGCGCGCAAGGCCTCGGCGGCGCGGGCGCCCGCCTGTCCGGCTCCAACGATTACGATACGCGCTTGCTGCGGATCCAACGTCATTCGCTCCCTCTGCCGCTCTCTTGGCGGCTCCCTCAGCGCGGCATTTCCGCTCGTCGCCGCCGTGACGCTCAGAGGCGTCTTGACAGCAAAGATAAAAACAATCATTCCTGTTTGTAAAGTGAATTCTGCGACGCGCAGCGGCGCGGGCGGGGATCACGACAAGAAGCTCGCAACAGAGCGACAGGGAGAGCGCGTTGGGCACTGTGGTCGACATTCACACGCATGTTGTGCCTGCGCGGCTGGCCGCCGACCCGAAGCGGGACGCGCGCTGGCCGAGCGTCGAGCTTTCGACGGGCGATCAGGCGATGGTGATCATCGCGGGCAAGGTATTCCGGAAGATCGATACGCGATCATGGGACGTCGAGCAGCGGCTCGCGGATATGGTTGAGGACGGCACCGACATGCAGGTGCTCTCGCCGATGCCGGAGTTGCTGTCGCATTGGTTGCCGCCTGATGACGCCGAATATCTCGCGGACCTCATGAACGACCAGATCGCGGGCATGATCGCGCAGGCGCCCGGCAATTTCGCCGGTATCGGCATGGTGTGCATGCAGGATGTGCCACGTGCCGTCCGGCAGCTGGATAAACTCAAGGCGCTTGGCTTTGCCGGCATCGAGATCGGGTCGCACATCAACGGCGTGGCGCTCGGCAGCGAAAGCCTGTTTCCGGTCTACGAGGCCGCCCAGTCGCTCGATCTCGGCATATTCGTGCATCCGCTGCACCCGGCCGGCATGGAGCGCATCGGCGGCAGCCCGGAATTCGCCGCGACTGCGGTATTTCCGCTCGAAACCGCGCTCGCGTCGGTGTCGCTGCTCGCCGCCGGTGTGCCCGAAAGATTTCCCCGGCTGCGTGTCTTGCTCAGCCATGGCGGCGGGGCGCTGCCATGGATCCTGCCGCGAATGGATTTCGGCTGGTCGCTCGGCGCCAGGGGCAAGATGACGCGAGCGCCGTCAAACCTTGCGCGGCAGTTCTGGTACGACTCGATCCTCTACGATCCGGTGTCGCTGTCATTCCTCGGCAACGCGGTGGGCGAGAGCCGCATCGTCGTCGGGTCCGATTATCCCTTCACAATCCGGCAGAAGCAGCCGGGCGCATTCGCCGGGCGGGCGCTGAGCAGCGATGCCGTGCTCGCCGAAAATTCCTTCGGATTCCTCGGCCGGCGCTACGACGTGGCGAGGCTGCGGAGCACGGCAGTCGCGGGGCCACCCCATGGCTGATTGTCGCTCATTGCCGCAGATGTGCCTGCTCGGTCCTGTTCCGCCGCGAACGCCGGGCCGCAGTGATGCACAGGTGCCCTCCGACACGGAGAGGGGAGCCAGCAAATACGGTCGCATTCCCTTCGTCTATTTCTACCAGGATGACGCGGCGGCCGATCCCGCTTTCGGCCTGCTCGACATAGAGCTCGCAATTCAGCGCCGCGGTCCGGAAGACTTCGTATGCGAAGTCTATGCCGTCGGGGACGGCTATCAGAGCGGACATGGCGCGAGCACGCCCGAGCCGCTGCTGTTCGAATTCCGCGGCCGCGGCCGCACCATCGCGAAAGCTGAATGGCGCTACCCGACCGTTCTCAGCGGTCACATGGATGCATTGACGTTCTCGATCGCCCTTGCGCTCAGCGACGAGGAATTCGGCCTGCTCGACAGCGTCCTGCTGCCGCCGGCGCGCGCCGAGGTGACGGTTTGTCTGGAGTGAGCGCGATGGCTGACAAGATGATCGTGATCGGCGAGCGTCGCGTTGCACGCCAGGACCTGCTCGAGCAGGGCAGCCGCGCCGCTACCGCGCTCGAGGCGATTGGCGTCCGCGATGGCGATGCCATCGCGTTGCTGATCCGGAACGATCCCTGCTATTTCGAGGTGCTGCATGCAGCCGCGCTACTCGGCGCCTATGTCGTGCCGCTGAACTGGCACAGCAAGCCCGACGAAATCGCCTACATTCTGGCCGATTGCACGCCGCGGGCCCTGATCGGGCATCGCGACCTGATCGCGGCGGGTGAACGTGTCATTCCTGCCGATCTACCGACCTTAATCGTCGATGATGCGGCCGCGTCGACGCCGTTGCCGTCCCACGCGCAGGATTGGCCGGCGTTTCGCGACAGGGCTGTGCGATGGGAACAACCGCCTCGCGCGCCGCGGGGCACGATGATCTACACCTCGGGCACTACGGGACATCCGAAGGGTGTTCGACGCGCGCCAATGTCACCCGAGCAGATCAAGAAAAACGCGGCACTGCTTCGCGAGATCTACGGCATCGAACCCGGCATGCGGGCCTTTGTCTGCGGTCCGCTCTACCACGCATCGCCCGGCGCCTTTGCGCGGCAGGCCTTCCAGCATGCCGACCTCACGGTGTTGCAGCAGAGTTTCGATCCGGAGGATCTGCTGCGGGTCATTGCCGAGCACCGGATCACGCATCTGACGATGGTACCGACCATGTTCGTGCGCCTCCTGCGGCTCAGCGACGCCGTCCGCGATCGCTACGACCTGTCCTCGATCCGCTGGGTGACGCACACCGGTGCGGCCTGTCCGCCCGACGTGAAGCGCGGGATGATCGAATGGTGGGGGCCGGTGATCCACGAGACGTATGGCGCGACCGAAACCGGCGCTGCGGTCGGCTGCAACACCGAGGAGTGGCTCGCGCATCCCGGCACGGTCGGTCGGCCGATGGCGGGCAGCGAGCTCAGGATCTACGACGAGGCCGGGCTAGAAGTCGCGCCCGGCGGCATCGGCGAGATCTACCTGCGCACGGAGGCCTATTCGGACTTCACTTACCATGGCCGTCCGGAGCAGCGTGAACAGGTCGATCGTGCCGGCCTCGTGACCTGCGGCGATGTCGGCTATCTCGACGCCGACGGCTTTCTCTACATCTGCGATCGCAAACGCGACATGGTAATTTCGGGTGGGGTCAACATCTACCCTGCTGAAATCGAGAATGTCCTGGTCAATTGCCCCGGCGTGCGCGACTGCGCTGTGTTCGGCGTACCCGATGCGGAGTTCGGCGAAAGCCTGATCGCGGCGATCGAGGCAGAGCCGGACGCAGAGCCCGCGCCGGCCGATGTCAGGGCGTTCCTCGAACGGCGCCTCGCGCGCTTCAAGGTGCCGAAGCGCTTCGTCTTTCACGACGCGCTGCCACGGGAGGCGAGCGGCAAGATTTTCAAGCGGAAGCTGCGCGACCACTACCTTCAGTCCGGCGTTCCGCCGGCCTGAACGACCGTTGCCATCAACAGGAGATCAAGCGTGGATCTGAGTGACAAGTTCATCGACGTGACGGGAACCCGCACGCGCTATCATGATGTCGGGCAGGGAGAACCAATAATCCTGATCCATGGTGGTGGACCGGGCGCATCGGGCCTCAGCAATTACCGCAAGAATGTCGAGCCGCTGGCGGCCGGCCGCCGTGTCATCGTCGTCGATCTGCCCGGGTTCGGCGAGACCGAGGGCAAGCTGCAGGACGGGCCGATCTTCGAGGCGATGGGCGAATTCGTCCGCAGCTTCATGGATGCGATCGGGGTCCGGAAGGCGAGCTTCGTCGGCAACTCGCTGGGTGGCGCGACCTCGCTGATGGTCGCCTTGCGCGCCCCGGAGCGGGTCAACCGTCTGGTGCTGATGGGCACGGGTGGCAGTCAGGCTGTCTTCACGCCAATGCCGACCGAAGGCCTGCGCCGTATGGCGATGTTCCACGGCGGCGACGGCCCGTCGATGCAGAAGCTGAAAGGCGTCATCGAGCTTCTGGTGTTCGATTCCAAGGCGATCACCGATGCGTTGCTCGAGGAGCGGCTGAAGGCTGCGATGCGCAAGGACGTCATCGACATCTTCAAGCGACCGCCGCTCGACATCTGGCGCGAGAATCTCGCCGCGCTGAAGCACAAGACGCTGATCGTCTGGGGACGCGACGATCGTGTGGTCCCGCTCGATTCCGCCTTCATCCTGCTGAAGACCATGCCGAACGCCGAGCTTCACGTCTATCCCAAGTGCGGCCACTGGGCGCAATGGGAAAAGGCCGACGAGTTCAACGCGCTGGTCGCCGCCTTCCTGGATCGGCCATGAGCACGCTCGTCGACAGGCTCGCAACGCGCCTCCGGGAGGCGGAGTCGGCCCGGCGGCCGATCGACCCGATCGCCGGCGAGATCGGCAACGGTAACCTCGAGACCGCCTATGCGGTGCAGTCCGAGGTGACCCGGCGCGGTATCGCTGATGGCAGGCGGCTGGTCGGCCGGAAGATTGGTCTTACGTCGAAAGCCGTGCAGCAGCAACTCGGGGTCGATCAGCCTGACTATGGCGCGCTGTTCGCGGACATGGAGATTTCGACCGGCGAGGCTATCGATGTCGCGCGGTTGATCCAGCCGCGTGTCGAGGCCGAAATCGCGCTTGTTCTCGACCGCGATCTCTCCGGCGAGGACATCACGCTTGGCGAACTGATGCGATCGACCGCCTATGCCGTAGCTGCGCTCGAGATCGTCGACAGCCGGATACGGGACTGGAAGATCAGCATTCTCGATACCGTCGCGGATAACGGCTCGAGCGCCCGCTACGTGCTCGGCGCAGCGCCGCGGCGATTGACGGATGTCGACCTCGAGGCCTGCGGCATGACGATGACGCGCAACGGAACGATCGTGTCGGTCGGCTGTGGCTCGGCCTGCCTTGGTCATCCCTTGCGTGCCGGGCTTTGGCTCGCAAGGGCGATGGCACGCGCCGGCCAACCCCTGCGAGGTGGCGACGTCGTGCTGACGGGCGCGCTTGGCCCGGTCTCACCGGTGTCGGTCGGCGAAGTCTACGAGGCGAGAGTCTCCGGTTTCGGGCCTGTCAGCGTGACCTTCACGTAGTCGCCCGGATCAGGAGGCATCAAGAGCCGCTTCAGAGCTTCAAATCACCAACAATCGATAACAGGGACGATTGGCCATGACGTTGATTTCGCGAAGATCGGCCGTTGTGGGGCTGGGAGCGAGCGCGCTCGCGTTCGGAAGCGCGTCAGGGGCGCGCGCTGCAAACTACGGACCCGGCGTCACTGATACCGAGATCAAGCTCGGGACCACTGCACCTTACAGCGGCCCCGCTTCCGGATACGGCGTCTACGGGCAGGCGCAGACGGCTTATTTTCAGATGATCAACGACAATGGCGGCATCAACGGCAGAAAGGTCAACCTGATCTCGCTCGACAACGCGTTCTCGCCGCCGAAGGCCGTCGAGCAGACCCGAAAGCTGGTGGAATCGGAGGAAGTGTTCGCGATTGCCGGCTTCCTCGGCACGGCGGCCAATGCCGCGGTGATGAAGTATCTCAACGCCAAGAAGGTGCCAAACCTGTTCCTGACCTCGGGCGCCGAGCGCTTCAACGATCCCAAGGAATTTCCGTGGATCGTTCCGTTCTATCCGATCTATGTCGCGCAGGGAGCCGCGCTGGGTGCGCATATACTGAGCGAGAAGCCGGATGCGAAGATCGCGGTTCAGTATGTCAATGACGATCTCGGCAAGGACTTTCTTCGTGGCCTGAAGAAAGGGCTCGGCAGCAAGGGCAGTGCTATCGTCAAGGAAGTCAGCCACGAAATCACGGAGCCGACGATCGACAATCAGGTCGCCGACTGCAGGGGGGCGGGCGCAGACGTCTTCGTGCAGCTGACCTATTCCAAGTTCGCGGCGCAGGGCATCCGCAAGGTGGCCGCGCTGGGCTGGAAACCGCTCCACATCGTCAATTCGAACTGCAGCTCGATCGGAGGGACGCTGGCGCCGGCGGGGCTCGACAATGCGAAAGGGCTTGTCTCGGCGTGGTGGGAAATCATAGCGACCGATCCGCGCCAGCAGTCCAGGTCTCGCGTTAAAGCCTATGTCGAGTTCATGAAGAAATACATGCCGTCGGTCAGCATCGACGACAACACCGCAACGCCCGGCTACAACAACGCCTACATGATCGAGCAGGTCTTGAGGCGGTGCGGCAACGAACTCACGCGCGAAAATCTGCTGAAGCATGCAACGTCTCTGAAGGACGAGCAGCCGCCGCTATTTCTGGATGGCATCAAGGTCAGTAACTCTCCAACGGACTATCGCGCCGTCCACAACCTTCAAATCACCCGCTTTGACGGCACCAATTGGGTGCCGGTCGGGAACATGGTTGATCTGGACGGCATTGCGTCGTGAACTCGGCCCTCGAGTGATGGGGCTGATATGCAACCCCGCCCAACGAGGGCGGAACGATGCACAAAGCTCGGACAGATCATGTCGCGAGATCGCGAATGCTTACGCTGTTTGAAATGTGAATGGCTGTTGCTGGCGCGGAGGCGGCCGAGGCAAGTGCCACGCACCGGCACCGGACGATGCGGCGCTCCGTCTCACTCTACAAAATCCCGCGGTGGGCGCCGCCATCGATCAGGAGGCTCTGCCCGGTGATGTAGCCGGCCTGGGCCGAGCACAGAAAGGCGCGGGCAGCACCGAATTCGGAGGCGTCGCCGTAGCGCCCGGCGGGAATGTCGGCTTGGCTCTCCTGCCGCACGGTCTCGATCGGAACGCCGCGCCGTTCGGCTGCTGCCTGCTCGTTCGTGCGGCGGCGGCGTGTTTCGAAGGCGCCAGGCAGCAGGAAGTTGATGGTGACGTTGGCATGCGCCACCGATCGCGCCACGCCGGCAAGGAAGCCGGTCAGCCCGGCCCGGGCGCCGCTCGACAGGTCGAGCCTTGCTATTGGCATCTTCACCGAGGCCGAGGTGATGTTGACGATGCGACCGAAGCGCCGCTCGACCATGCCGTCGATCACTCGCTGCACCAACTCGATCGGCGCTGCCATGTTGCCGACCACGCCGGCCAGCAGTGCCTCGCGATCGATCTCGCGGAAGTCGCGGAGCGGTGGGCCGCCATTGTTGTTGACCAGGATGTCGACCCGGGGCGCGGCCTGCATTAGCGCGTCCTGGCAAGCGCGGGTGGTGACGTCGCCGGCGACGGCGATCACCTCCACCCCGGTCTCGGTCCGGATCTCGTCGGCGGTCCGCTCCAGCGTCGCCTGGTCGCGGCCGTTGACCACCACGTTGCAACCGGCCCGCGCCAGTTCCAGCGCGCAGGCCCGACCAAGCGCCCGGCTCGACGCGCAAACCACTGCCTGCCGCCCCTTCAACCCGAAATCCATGTCATCCTCCTTTTCCAACGCCCAGTCAGCGGGCGGCATGACAGTGCTCTAACCCAACGCCGGCGCACGCCTCGCGCGCCGGTTCAACGATCTTCTGGACAGTCGAGCAGTCGTGTCGAACGCGTACCTGGAACGAGCGTTCAGTCGATCCGAAGGCTCTGCTGCATGGCAAAGCACTGGGACCAGATGAAAACGTCGTACGCCGCCAGGCGCGGCTGCCATTTCGGCGTCACCGCGTTGACGCAACTGACCACCACGCGGTCGATGTAGTTGTCGGCCACTGCCCAGGCGTTGGTCTTGTCTGCAGCAGCCATCCCGACGAACGGGGCGGTGGCCGCAAGCGCCGTCCTGGTGGCCGACTTGACGTCGTTCATGAATTCGAGCTGTTCGCGCACGTCGGCGTGGGTCCCGACGCGGTCCACGTGCCCTCCGACCAAGGTTTTGAACGGAAGCTTGTCGATCTCGGCGACCTGCTCGAAATAGCCGGGGATATCCTGCGCGTCGGCGAAGCCCGACCAGGCCATCCAACCCGGGAAGACGAGATCGACCACCATCAGCACCTTCTGTGCCGGCGCCCAGATGAAGATGTTGCCGGGCTCGTGGGCGACACCGTGATAGCTGAGCTCCAAGACCTGACCGCCGACCTTCAGCATGTATCGGTCCTTGAACGTGATCGTGGGCACGGGCCGCTTCGGATCGTTTGCTCGAACGAGCAGACGCTTTGTTTCCTCCTGGGCGATGATGATGGGGTGTCCCCCAATATCTGCCGCGCCGCCGATATGGTCGATATGGGCATGGCTGTAGATCAAATGGGTGATCGGCCGATCCGTCACTTCCGTGATCGCCTGCTTCAGATGTGCTGAATAGCTGGGCGGCGCATCCATCACCACGACACCCTTGTCGTAGACCAGGAACATCGACTGGTATCCATTGTCGGTCACCATGTAGAGACCATGGCCCAGCTGCTGGAGGCGGTACCCTTTGGCGGGATCCACCGGCGGCACTGCAGCGGAGTTCGGGAGCGGCAGGTACCGGTCCACGCGGACGCCGATCGGGGCGATCGCCGGCATATCCTGGTAGGCTGCACCCGCTTCGCCGGGCGCCGCCGCCGATTGCGCCCACGCACTATTCCCGGACGCCAGCCCGAGACCAAGCACAATCGCCAGCACGCTTGAAATCGAGGAATTCATTGGAACCTGCCAGGCCATTGTTTCTCCTGTGTTGGCATGGGCACGGTGCTGATCTAGCGAGGCTGGTGCCCCGGTGCCCCAGCGCCGTTGCGGCCATTGCAGAGCGATTGCTGTGAACGCGTGCGGCGACGCCAATCGGTCGGGCTATCGCCGGTCAGCCGTTTGAATGCGGCCGCAAAGGAAGTCTGGGAGGCGTAGCCAAGCGCAGCGGCGATCGTCACGACCGACGCTTCCGTCGCGCAGCATCTGCATCGCTCGCTCCAGCCGGTGCTGGCGCAGCAAGGCATGGGGCGAGAGGCCGGTGCTCTCCTTGAAGGCGCGGCGGCAAGCGTAGCCCGGATGAGCGCAGCGATATCCGGGTATCTTTCTTCCACCGCATATAGGATGGCATCCCGCATGTCGCTCTGCTCACGCGGGCTACCGGGCTGCCGAGCCTTCGACTACTGCTCCTTCCTGAACAAATCCTGGAAGATGAGCCGGCCCCAAGTGCCGCCGCGTCCCTGCACCAGCGCGCCCCCCTCGTTGAGCTTTCCGAGCTTGACGGGTGCGAACCCGAGTTGTTTCGCCAAGGCCGCCACGGGAGCGGTCGCGTCCTCGTCGTCACCAGACAGAAAGACGACGCGGTGGCCGCCTTCGACGATCGGATCGGCAGCCAGGGTGGCCGCAATCAGGTGATTGAAAGCTTTCACGAGCTTAGCGCCACTGAAGGCCTTCGCGACGAAGGCGGAGGACGGCAGACCGTCGAGCTCCTCAGGCGGAGCTAACGTGTTCATTGTGTCGATGACCGTCTTGCCTTTCCAACTCGGCAAGGCGCTGGCAACCTCGCGATGCTCCTCGAACGGGACCGCCAGGATGATTGTGTCGGCCGCGAGTGCGTCTCGCAGAGACTTGGCGACGACCGTGGGTCCGATCGCCCGCGCCTGCGGCGCCAGCGCCTCGGGCGGCCGGCGGCTTGCGACGGTCACGTCGATGTTGTTGCGGGCGAAGGCGTGGGCGAGGGCCTGGCCTATCCTGCCGAATCCTATAATCGCGTAGCTCATGATGCTTCTCCGATCCGTGTTGATATTGATTGCCCGCATTCAGATGGCCGAGAAGCCGCCGTCGACAGACAGCTCCACCCCATTCACGAAGCTGGAATCGTCGGAAGCAAGAAACACCGCGGCCGCCGCAATTTCCTCGGGACGACCCATCGTTCCTCGCGGGATCAGGGATTCGAACATCCGCTTCGCCTCCTCGGTGAGGACCTGGTCCTGCATCGGTGTGGCGATCGGCCCCGGGCTCAGCACGTTCACCCGGATATTCCTGCCCTTCAGTTCGTTGAGCCAGGTGCGTGCGAAGGAGCGCAACGCCGCCTTGCTCGCCGCATATACGCCGTAGCCAGGAAAACCCTTCACCGAGGCAACCGACCCGGTCATGAAGATCGATCCGCCATCGTTGAACAGTGGCAATGCCTTCTGAACCGTGAACAGCGTGCCGCGCGTATTCAGGCCGAAGGCCGCATCGAAATGCTGCTCGGTAATCTCGCCCAGTGGGACGGCTTCGCCGATGCCGGCGCTCGCGTACAGGACGTCGATCCTGCCCTTGTCCCGCTTCACCGTGTCGAACAGACGGTCGAGGTCGTCGAGATCGGCCGCGTCGCCGCGCACGCCGGTCACGTTCCGGCCGATCAGCCTGACGGCCGCGTCGAGCGCCTCCTGCCTCCGGCCCGTGATGAAAACATGGGCGCCTTCTTCAACGAACCGCTTGGCGCTCGCCAGCGCCATGCCGCTCGATCCACCGGTGATCACTGCAACCTTACCCTCAAGCTTTCCCATGACTTCTCCTTTCAGGCTCCGCCTTTGGTCGTTTCGGGGAGGCCCCCGAGAACGCCAACATGGGTCCGCCGGAGTCAGGCGTTGAGTGCGGAACCGCGCACATCGGTGGTGCGAAATCGATCCGGCTGGCTGTCCAACGCCAGCCGCGCTCGTCGACATAGGCTATGTTGATCGCCCGCATTGCGGCTCGATGTGTTAGATGCCGGCTTTGGAAGGCGCACCACGCGGTGCCGGATTGCACCATGATCGACTGGGATGACGTTCGCTATTTTCTTGCCGTCGCGCGCGGAGGCTCGGTGCGGGCTGCCGCCGAGCGCCTCGGGGTCAATCACTCGACCGTGCTGCGGCGCATCGCTCAGCTCGAGGAACGCCTCGGGGCGCACATGTTCGAAAAGCTGCCTTCGGGCTACCGCCTGACGGCTGCGGGGGAGGAGGTCCTCGAGTTCGCGGACCAGATGGATGCGTCGTCGCACCAGCTGCAGACGCGTGTCTTCGGGCGCGACCAGGGCGTGCGCGGGCTGCTGCGGGTGACGCTGGCACCGACCCTCGCGACACACCTGCTGATGCCGGACTTCGCCGATTTCGCGCGTCTGCATCCGGACATCGAGATGGAAATCCTGTCGTCCGGCGAGCTCGCAAATCTGACCAATCGAGAGGCCGACGTCGCGATCCGCGTCGTTTACGACCGCAAGACGCTGCCGCTCAATCTTCACGGCCTGAAGGGGCCGGAGCTGTTCGGGGGCGTCTACATATCCCGCGATCGGCTGGCCGCGTGGCGTGCGGGCGCGCCTGATCCCGTCAGGTGGATCGTCATCAGCATGCATGGCATCCCGGACTGGGCCAGCGAGGGTGAGGTTCGCACCACGGGGGTTCCGTTCAGGACCACGGACGGCGAGGCGCAGATCGCTGCCGTCCGGCAAGGGCTCGGGATGACGACACTGCCGTGCTTTGTCGGAGATGCCGACCCCCTGCTGGCGAGGGTCCCGGGCACCGACCTGCACATGCATGGAACGCTCTGGCTTCTCACCCAGGGGGAGACTCGCAAGACCAAGCGCGTGCGGCTGTTCACCGAGTTCGTCTCGCGTAGGCTCGCTGCGTACGCGCCGCTTCTCGCAGGATTGTCCGCATCGCGCGACTGACGCGACGGCAGCTAGCCAAGCCGGGCTGCGATCGCTGCACGCGACATTGCGGTCAATCCCTCGCGCTGCTGACGGTTTTGGCTATGTCGGCGGCGCGGCGGCCGGCCTACGCCGGCAGAAGACCCGCGGCGCGGTAGCTGTCGATCAACGCGTCGTAGAGTGAGATATCGCCGCGGCTTCTGGCCATCAGCTGCGCGCCGGCGACGGCGGCGAAGATGGCGCGGGCGCGCTGTTCGCTCTTTCTTGCACTGACCAGGCGCGCGGCCACCAGCAGCTTGCTTAGCCACGCCACGTTGACGTCGGCAAAGGTCTGGACCTCCTGCTTCACTGCCTCAGGCAGGTCGTCGACTTCCGCGGACATGAAGCTGCACAGGCACATGCGATTGTTGTTCTCGAGCGCCTTGCGAAACACCTCGGGATATCGACGCAGGCAGCGGACAGGATCCGCCTTCTCCGCCAGCATCGCCTCGAGCTGGGCGGCGGTGTCCTCCCAGTAGCGCCGCGCGACGGCTGCGCCGAGATCGGCCTTGCTCGGGAAATGGTGGTAGATGCTGGCGGCCTTGATCCCGACTTCGTCGGCGAGACCGCGGAAATTCAAGCCGCCATAGCCGCGCGCCTGCGCGGTCCGCTTCGCGGCCGCCAGGATCGCCTCCCGAGAGCTTGAACTCACGTCATCGCCTCACTGCTTCGTTATCTACCAAGTGATAGATAGGCGTTGACGGGACGGATGTGAAGCCTTCATATCCAGCCTACCAAGTGACAGGTAGGTAAAGGAGTCGAGATGAAGATTTACGATTGGCCAACCGGCCCATATCCGGCCCGCGTTCGCATTGCCCTGGCCGAGAAGAACCTGCGATCGCACGTGCAGTTCGTCCTGGTCGATCTCTACAAGGGCGAGCACAAGCAGCCCGAATTCCTCGCCAAGAACTACTCGGGCACGCTGCCGGTGCTCGAACTCGACGACGGCACCTTCATTGGCGAATGCACGGCCATTACCGAGTACCTCGACGCGCTCGATGGCGCGCCGATGCTGACCGGCAGGACGCCGCGCGAAAAGGGCATGATCCACATGATGAGCAAGCGCGCCGAACTGGAGCTGCTCGACCCCATCAGCGTCTATTTCCACCACGCTACGCCGGGTCTCGGGCCTCATGTCGAGATCTATCAGAACCCCGAATGGGGATTCCGTCAGCGCGACAAGGCCCTCAGGGGGATGCACTACTTTGACGGCATTCTGAAAGGACAGCCGTTCGTCGCCGGCGAGGCGTTTACGATGGCCGATATCACGCTCATAGGCGGCTTGATCTTCGCGGGACTCGTGAACGTGCCGGTGCCGGTGGAGTGCGAGGCCCTTTTTGCATGGTATGCAGGGATGCAGGAGCGTCCTAGCGTCAAGAACCGGATAACGATGTCCGAGCCGATCTGGGCATCTTGATTGAGATCGTAGTTTGCGAACACCGCTCTCGTGAGGCCTACGCGAGGGCGGATCGGCAAGATAGCAAGCGTAGCCCACATGAGCGTGGCGATATCCGGGGCTTTAGATCAGCGCGTTGTGTCTTGTTCCGCATGTCGCTCCGCTCATGCGGGCTACGCGGTTGAGGTGTAGCTTGCTGATCTCCTTGGCGAGAATGGCAGCGCGGGTCCGTAGCCGAAGCGGATCAGAATATCCGGCCTGCGGGTCTCGCCGACGACGGCCGCGAGGTCGGCGCGCAGCTGAGCGACTTCGACTGGCTGGTTGATGAAGGCGATCTTGAGCCCCAGATGGGTCGCGGCGAGAGCAAAGCGCTGGCATGCCTGGCCGACCCGGATCCAGTGCTCAGGGTCAGCCCGTTCGCCGAAAAAGATCGCAATCCCGGCAGATGAGTCGATCTGGCGCGCGTGCTTGCGATCTTCCTCCGCGATATTGAACAGCCGGTCGAATGCAAACCGGCCCAGGTCCGTTGGCAGCACGGGGTTGCCGCTTGCGGCAGAGAACAGCCCATCTCCGGTTGCCATCGCGCTGCGCGGATTGAATCTGATCCACTGCTTCAGCTCATGCATGAAGGCGGGGTTGTTCATCTGATCCCTGTTGCCAGCAAGGACAAGATCCCGCGCCCGGTTTATCCGCGCCCGGTCAGTGACGAGCGCGAGGCTCACGCCCGGCGTCGCCGCCGCGCGTTCGATCTCGGCGAGGACGGCCGCGGGAATCGTGCGACCATCATATTCGGCGCGCGTGCATTGACGTCTCGGTATGGCGCCGACGAGCGGATCCAATCTGGGCTGACCCGGCAGGTAATCGTAACGGACGCCGCCATCCGCGGCGAACGACAACTCACCTGGACGGCCGGTCGCCGCTGCAGCGAGGGCGAGGTTGGCCGCGGCGCATCCGAGACTGACATACAGATGATGGTCGTCGGGGTCCACGACAGGCGTACGCCGCCGCAGGTCCGGCCGAATCTCCATTGCCTGCGTTTCAAGGCGAAACGACCATGGCTGCGTATTGTGGCCGTTGGCCGCCAAGGTGGCATATCGCACCACGGCCTGCAGATCCGGCGGCGCCAGGTTGCCGCGCAGGCGGGCGGCGTAGGTCGCATAGTCTGCCATTGAACCGGAAGCAGCTCGCCAACCGCCGACGCCGGCACCGGCGGTGACGAGCGCGGCGCCGACGCCGGCAAGCATTGTTCTCCTGTTCATGTGCCTTGCGCTTCGCGAAGAAGGTCGTCGTCAAAATACAGCCGTGCGGGGATACCCTTTTGATGCCGGTCAAGGTCTTTCCGCCAGTCCTGCACGATAAATGAGGCGCAAGCTGACGTTTTGGCCCAAATAACCGGCCCGAGAGGAGAAAAGGCGAAGCGGGTGTCAAGGAGACTTCGAATACCAAGAGAGGAGGTCGCAGATGTCCGCTCGCACTCGATCTCCACGTCGCCGACGTTGCACGATAGATCGGGAGTCGTCGTTCGGAATGACGCCCCTCATGCCCTTGCTCGTCAACCGTTGTCGCCGCTGCCACCTCGAGACTCCACCTGGCGCCTGGTCCAGGCGGCCGCAGCGTATTGGGCGATCGTATTCCTGTGCGGCTTTGCCCTGGGTGCCATACGTGTATTCCTGGTTGTCCCGCATGTCGGCGAGACCGCGGCGGTGCTGTTGGAGGCACCGCTGATATTGGGCGCAAGCTGGTTCGTATCGGCCTGGTGCGTGGAGCGCTTCGGGATCAGCGCGGCTGCAGGACCTCGGATAGTCCTGGGCATGGCGGCCTTCGCTTTGATGATGGCGGCAGAACTTGGCCTATCCTTGACTGTCTTCCATCGCTCCTTGTCTGAGCACCTGTCCGCTTACGCGACCATCTCAGGCGCCGTCGGCCTGATTGCCCAGTTCGCCTTCGGCTTGCTTCCATACTTTCAGGCGCGCCCTCTGACCGCTGTACGCACCGTTCACACCGCCATCTATTTGGTGATGACAATTGCGACCGGTTACATCCTTTACGCCGCGATCGCGGGCTGGCGCGGCCAACTGGTGTGGATTGCGCCGCCGCTGCTGGGCGTGGAGAGCGTCGTATTCATCGGAAACGGGCTGAAATGTCCCTTGACCGCGATCGCGGTTCGATATGGCGCTGGCAAGGGCCCACTGTTCGACTCATTCCTGCCGGAGCGGATCACGCGCCACACCCTTGAGGTCTTCGTGCCCCTGATCCTGCTCGGGGTTAGCCTGCTCGCCGTGCGGTGGCTGACGTTCGGCGAGTGCTCACGCTGGATATGGCTGTGCTGAGAAAACGCTGCCCGTGTAGCCTGGATGAGCGCGGCGATATCCGGGGCACTTCGCTCCGCGTACGAACGATCCGCGGTTGATTTGCCCCTCGACGCCAATCAAATCTCGCTCCGCCGCCTGCGACAAATCACCCCAACGGGCAACCCATCAAAACCTGTCAAGCACGCGAAGCGGACGGTGAAGTCGTGTGGTCCTGACGCCCCAGTGGCAGGTGTCTTTTCGCAAGACGCGAACGCGTCGTGTGGGGGCGGTGACAAAAAAGCCCAGTCTTGCCGGGGAGAGCACGTATAAGCCGTAGCCCATCGCGCAGGGAAAGCCGGGTAGTTCCCGGTTACGCCTGTGGTCCTACCCCCGGAGCTTTCTATCCTATGCTCGGGGCCCATGGGTTCGATCGGCACCCGGCTTTCCCTGCGCCCTCTGTTCGAGATGAGGGCGGAACGAAGAGCAAAGCTCGGGCAGTTCATGTCGCGAGAATGTGGTTGTATGACCCGTGATCGTGCAACATGTTCAGCGTCGTCCCGGCGAAGGCCGGGACCCATAACCCCAAATCTAAATTGTTGAGTGATGCTGGAACAGCGAGTTCCCGCACAACGCCAGCTGCGGCGTATGGGTCCCGGCCGTCGCCGGGACGACGGTGGGATGTGTGGAGGCTGTGTTGTGACGAACGCGATTCCGTAAATAATTTTCATCGACCCGTTGCCGTGATGTCGGCTGGCGTCGTTGCCAATCGTCCTTGGCACAAACAAGGAGACTGCACATGACCGATCTCGTCACATGCCTTTGGTTCGACCAGGGCCAGGCGCGCGAAGCGGCGGAGTTTTACGCCGCGACCTTTCCCGACAGCCATGTCGATGCGGGACATGCGTCGCCGATCCCGGGCATCGGCCAGGGCGAAGAGTTGACGATCGAATTCACCGTGCTCGGCCGCCGCTTCGTCGGGCTGAACGGCGGTTCCAACTACGTGCCGAACGAGGCGGTGAGTTTCATGGTGCTGACCGACAGCCAGGAGGAGACTGACCGCTACTGGAACGCGGTCACCGGCAATGACGGCAAGGAATTGCCGTGCGGCTGGTGCCGGGATCGCTGGGGCTTCGCCTGGCAGATCACGCCGCGGCGGCTGCTCGAGCTCGTCAACGCAGCCGATCGCGCGACCGGCCGGCGTGCGATGGAGGCGATGATGACGATGAAGAAGATCGACATCGCCGCGATCGAGCAGGCGGCCGCGGGGTAATCCGCGCGCCGGAAATTGGCGCCGGCAGCGCTCGCGGCGACCATCACCCCGGCGCAAACGCGGGATGTGCCGCTTGCCGTTGCGTGATACGAAATTCGTACCGCAGTCCTGGAGCCAACCTTGATGTCCGTCGCGACCGCCGCCAATCAGCAACAAACGCCCACCGCCGCCGAGAGCGATCCGCAAACGCTCGGCTGGATGCAGGGTTTTCCGCCGCCGCAGGACAAGACGATCACGTTCCATGACGGCTCGTTCCGCAGCTTTCCCGAGCTGCGCTGGGCGTGGAGCAACATCCGCCAGCTGGTGCCGACGGTGAATGTCTGGCGTGGGGCCGGGCCGGCGTCGGTGCTGCCGCGCGAGGATCACGACATCGGCGCCTCCGCGTCTGTCACGATGGACGGACGCCCGCAGACCTTCGCGCGCATGCTCGAGGACAGCTATGCCGACGGGATCGCCGTGCTGCACCGGGGCAAGCTGATCTACGAGCGCTATTTCGGTGCCTTGAAGCCGCACAAGCCGCATATCGCGATGTCCGTGACGAAATCGTTCACCGGCACGCTCGCCGGCATCCTGATCGCCGAGGGCAAGATCGATCCGCAGGCGCCGATCACGGACTATGTGCCGGAGCTGGGGCGAAGCGCATTCGGCGATGCGCGCGTGCACGAGGCGATGGATATGACCACCGGCCTCAAATACACCGAGGTCTACACCGACAGGAATTCCGATGTCTGGGGGCTGCGGCGCGCCAACGGCATGGCGCCGATCCCGCCGGGCTATGAATGCGCCACCGACATCTTCGACTTCCTCTGCGCGCAGCAGAAGCAGGGCGAGCACGGCAAGGCCTTCGCCTACAAGACCGTCAATTCCGACGTGCTGGCCTTCATTATCAGGCGCGCCAGCGGCATGACGTTGTCGGATCTGCTGTCCGAGAAGATCTGGGCGCCGATGGGCGCCGAGGAGGATGCGCACTACCACGTCGACCGCATCGGCACCGAAAGCGGTGGCGGCGGATTGTCGACCACGCTGCGCGATCTCGCCCGCTTCGGCGAGACCATCCGCAATCACGGCCGCTTCAACGGCCGCCAGATCGTGCCGTCATCGGTCGTCGAAGACATCGCGCGCGGCGGCGATCCCGAGAAGTTTAAGCCGGCCGGCTACACAACGCTGCCCGGCGCGTCCTACCGCAATCAGTGGTGGGTGACGCATAATGCGCACGGCGCCTTCATGGCGCGCGGCGTGCACGGCCAGGGCATCTACATCGATCCGAAGGCCGAGATGGTGATCGCGCGCTACGCCTCGCACCACGCCGCAGGTAATGCCGCGAACGATCCGGTGACGCTGCCGGCGTACATGGCGCTGGCCAAGGATTTGATGGCGGGAGGGTGAAGCGCAGGTGGCGTAGCCCGGATGAGCAAAGCGATATCCGGGGCTCTTTCGCCAGTTCATCGTGATTTGTCCCGCATGTCGCTTCGCTCATGCGGGCTACGATTACGGCCGCGAGATCTTCTCGTATCGCTTGATCAGGCGCTCCCGCTTGAGGCGGGACAGCCGCCTGATCCAGAACACGCCGTCGAGCTGGTCGATCTCGTGCTGATGGCACACCGCGCGCAGGCCGTCGGATTCTTCGGTCTGCATGTTGCCGTCGAGATCCTGGTAGCGGATGCGGACCCGCGCATGGCGCTCGACCTCGTCATTGACGCCCGGCATCGAGACGCTGCCTTCCTTGTGCAGGATCATGTCGTCCGAGGCGTAGATGATTTCCGGATTGACATAGGTCCGCGGCCCCTCGCGCGTATCGAGCTCGAGCACCACGACGCGCAAGGAGACGCCGATATGCGGCGCGGTGATGCCGATGCCGGGCGCCACGTGCATGGTCTCGAGCAAGTCCGTTGCCAGCTCGCGCAGCGCGTCGTCGAACATGGTCACCGGCTGCGCGGTGAGCGCAAGCCGCGGATCGGGATAGCGGATGATGGGGCGAATGGTCATACGAGCGTCTTAGGCCAGCGTCGGACGTTGGACAACCCGCGCGCGGCGTGCCGCTCAGAGCCGCTTCTCGAAGAACAGGTCAGGGTAGGGGTCGTCGTTGAAGCGTGGGATCTCGGTCCAGCCGGTCCGGCGGTAGAGCTGACCGGCTTCGGCCAACGCGCTGTTGGTGTCGAGCCGCAGCAATACGATGCCGAGCTCGCGCGCGGCGTGCTCGGCCGCGTCCATCAGGCGGCGGCCGAGGCCGAGGCCGCGCGCGGCCGGCGCGACCCAGAGCCGCTTGATCTCCGCGTACTCGGCGCTCGTGCCCTTCAGCCCGACGCAGCCGAGCGGCAGGCCGTCCGACATCGCCACGATGAAGCTGCCGCGCGGGCGCACCATGTCCTTGGCATCGGGGTCGCGCGACAGCTTGACGTCAAAGCCCTGTTTGAAGCGCCGCGCCAGCTCGGCGTAATATTCGCCGAGGCAGTAGCGCGCTTCGTCGCTGCGCGGGTCCATCTCATGCAGCGCGGTGGCGTCGCGCCCGAGCGCCGAGGCGATCAGGTCCATCGCCGCCAGCAGCGCCTCGCGTTGGGAATGGTGGGCGAGGAAGTCCTTTGCCTGCCGGTTGGAGATCGCCTCATAGGCGTTGAACTCACGCTTGCCTGCCGCCGTCAGCTTGGCGATGCGGCGGCGGGCGTCGTTCTCATGCGCGGTGGTCTCGATCAGCTCTTCATCCTCGAGGCTGCGCAGCAGCCGGCTCATCAGGCCGGAATCGAGCCCGAGATAATCCCTGATCTCGCCGACATCGGCGCGTCCGTGCCCGATCGCATTCAGCACGCGCGCGGCGCCGAGCGGCCGGCCACGGCCGAGGAATGAGGTGTCGAGCGCGCCGACAGCGGAGGTGACGGCGCGGTTGAAGCGGCGGACGCGGGAAACGGGATCGAGCATATATCTGACTTTAGTCAGATATCGTTGCGGCGTCAATTGGTGCGCGATCGCAGGCGCACTCAATCTACGCCCGCGCCAGCACCAGCACATTGCCGGCCAGGATTGCGGCGGCGCCGGCGAGCACCGGCCAGCCCAGCGCAAGGTGCTCGAACAGCGCCGACAGCACGAGGGCGACCAGCGGCACCAGTGCGAGCGTATAGGCGGCGCGGCCGGGGCCGAGCCGGCGCACCAGCTCGAAATAGAGCATGAAGGTGACGCAGGACGCGGCGACCGCGAGATAGAGGAAGCTCGCTGCGTAGGAGAGCGAGACGTCGGCCGCGAATGGCGTGCCCGTCGCGATCGCCCACAGCGCGCTCGCCGCGGCACCGACGAAGGCGCCCCACGCCAGCACGGAGACCACCGGCAGTCCGGCGCGCTGGTTGCGCGCACCGACGGTTGTCCCGGCACCGGTCGCAATCGCCGCGGTGAGCGCCCAGGCGAAACCCGCCAGCGGCGCAGCGCCGTGCGCGCTGGCGCCCGGCAGGAAGATGATCGCAAGTCCGAGGATGCCGCACAGCGCGCCCCAGACGAAGCCGGACGAGATCGGGACGCCGAGCGCGGCGCGCGCGATCACGGCTGCGAACAGCGACGAGGTCGAGAGCACCAGCGCCGCAAGCCCGCTCGGCATCCGCGCGGTCGCTTCATAGAAGGCGATGAAGGCGATGGCGAAGAACAGCAGGCCCTGCAATGCGACCGTCGGCCGGTCCTTGCGCGGGATCGCGAGCGGCACGCCGCGCAGCCGGCCGTAGCCGAGTAGGATCACGCCTGCCAGCACCATGCGCAGGGCCACCGACCACGGCGCCGGTGTGACGCCGGCCTGCATCGCCGTTGCCAGCGCGCCGCCGCCCCAGAGCAGTGCAGTCAGCGCGAACAATGCGACCGTCATGACGCGCCGGCATCCTCAAGCAGCGTGCGCCAGCCGCCGGCATCGATCCGCGCGCTTTCTCCCTCGAGCCGGGTGAGGGCGGAATCGATCGTGGCTCGCTCGCTCTCCGAGAGGCGAGCGAGCAGCCGCGCCTCGATCGCACTGCCGAGCGCGGCGATCCGGTTGAAGGCGGTCCGGCCGCTGCGGGTGATGCTGACGGCGGCGAAGCGGCGATCGGATTTGCCGGCACGTCGCACCGCAAAGCCGAGCTCCGTGAGCTGGCCGATGCCGCGGCTGGTCGCGAACGGATCGAGCGCGCAGGCGCGGCCGATCTCGGCGGCATTGGCCGCGTCGCGCTCGGCGATGACGGCGAGGATGCGCCAGCCGGCCTGGCTCAGTCCGAATGTCTCGCCGTAGAAACTCTCGAGCGGACGGGCGACCTGCGCCGCGACGAGGAACAGGCGATAGGGCAGCCAGGTGCTCAGCTTCAGGCCATCGTCGGCAGCAGGCGCGGTCTGTTTCATGGCACGAGGCTCGCACATATAATTGCATAGTGCAAGTACTATGCAAATAAATCGAACCCATCACGACGCATGCGCGAAAATCCCGACACACTTGTCACTCCCACCGGCCGCCGCCGCCGCGCCAGATTGCGGCATGGCCAATGACGAACGGCCGCCAGCAATGGAACTGTGCAGTGGTGCCGGAGTTCGTCCAATTCGAGAGATGGAGATCATCATGAGCAAATCGGCTGAAAACGATCACGGCGGGCTGGCGGGAATGCAGACGCCGCCCGTGGTGTCACGCGGGGCGTGGGAGGCGGCGCGCCTGGAGCTGTTGGTGAAGGAAAAGGCGCAGGTGCGGGCGCGCGACGCGCTCGCGGCGGAGCGGCGGCGGATGCCCTGGATGGCGGTCGAGAAGCCGTATGTCTTCGAGGGACCGAACGGCAAGGTGAGCCTGCTCGATCTGTTCGAGGGCCGCCGGCAGCTGATCATCTACCGCGCGTTCTTCGAGCCCGGCGTGTTCGGCTGGCCGGATCACGGCTGCCGCGGCTGCTCGCTCGGCGCCGACCAGGTCAGCCATCTCTCGCATCTCAACCAGCGCGACACCACGCTGGCCTACGCATCACGCGCGCCGCAGGCCGACATCGCGCGGCTGAAGGCGCGGATGGAATGGGAGATGCCGTGGTACACGATCACCGACAGTTTCGACGCAGACTTCGGCGTCGCCGAGTGGCACGGCCACAACGTCTTCATTCGCGACGGCGAACGGATCTTCCGCACCTGTCTCGTCAACAGCCGCGGCGACGAATCGATGGGTACGGTGTGGAGCTATCTCGACATCACGCCGTTCGGCCGTCAGGAGCTCTGGGAGGACTCGCCGAAGGGCTATCCGCAGGGCCCAACCTACAAATGGTGGAACTGGCACGACAATTACGAGGTCGAGACCGCGCCGAACGCGAAGTGGGCGGCTGTGACCGACGCCGGCGAGGCTGCGTTCCGCAAGATCGCCGAGCAGGAGCGCAAGGCGACTTGAGGGTGGAGCAGGGAGGACGCACGGCGTCCTCCCTAGCGGCCATCGTTCTTTGCGGCCGAGAGCGCCTTCAGCGCAGACAAAGTCTGCCGTAGGCCGCGGTCGAGGCGCTTGTCGCGGCGGATCACGACTGCGAGGCGGCGGTAGAGCTTTGGCGACAACGACCGGACGATCAGGTCGCGCTTGGTGTTGGCAGGCACCGCCATTCCGGGCAGGATCGCGCAGCCGAGGCCGGCGCGCACCATCTCCTTGATCGCCTCGACGCTGCCGAGCGACATCAACGGCTTCAGCGACACGCCGCCGCGCGCCAACCACTCGTCGGCCGTACGCCTTGTATTGCCGCCGGGCTCGAACAGCAGAACCGGCCTCGTTGCCAGCACCTCCGGCGTGATCCGCGCCGGCAGCTTCATCTCGCGCGGCGCGATCAGCACGAACCCGTCGTTCATGACCGGGGTGATCTCGAAGCTTCGTCCCGACACCGGCAGCGTGACCAGCGCGATGTCGATCGTGTTGTCCTCGACGGCTCGCGCGATCTCCGCCGTGTTGCCGGTCGTGACCGTGATCTCCAGCGAGGGCATAGCGGCCCGCAACTCCCTCAGGATCGGCGGCAGCAGGAAGATGCAGGCGGTAGCCCCGGTGCCGAGCCGCACACGGCCCGCCGTTCCCGTGGTCTGCTGCGTAACGGCGTCGACCGCCGACGTCACCGCCGCGTTGATCTGCTGCGCGTGCGAGAGCAAGGCGACGCCGGCGGCCGTTGGCCTTGCCCGTCGTCCGACCCGCTCGATCAAGGTCGCATTCAGGCTCTTTTCGAGCTGACGCACCTGCAGGCTCACCGCGGGCTGGGTGAGCTGCAACCGCTCGGCCGCGGCGGAGAAGCTGCCGCTATCGATCACGACGGCGAAGCTTTCAAGATAGTCGAGGTTGAGGTTCTTCATCAAAGTACCTCTTATGCTGCGCATAAGTTATCAAAGCTTCACTTATATAAGGCCGGAGCGCATAGTCCGGCAAGCGACGGCTTCGGCAGATCGGGAGCAGGCATTGTCTGGCCTCAAGCGCATTGGCGGCGTTATCGTCGAGCTGGGGCGCTATCTTGCGGTCTCCCCGCATTCGCGCATCCGCCGCTGGCAGGCGCTGCGCGAGCTCGACGATCGCCTGCTGGCTGATGTCGGACTGTCGCGCAGCGATGTCGAGATGAGCCCATGGTGCGTGCAGAATGCGCCGACGCGCCGCCGAAGCACAGGCATGATGCCGCAAGACGAGAGTGGAAGGATGAGAGACAGCGAAGCCACAGTGATCCGCGACGCCACAGAGGTCGACATGGCGGAAGTGCAGCACATCTACGCCCATCACGTGCTCAACGGGCTGGCGACCTTCGAGGAGGTGCCGCCGACAGTGGACGAGATGCGCAGCCGCCGGAGCGCCGTGCTGGCGGCGGGGCTGCCGTATCTCGTGGCCGTGGTTGACGGACGGGTGGCCGGCTACTCCTATGCGACGGCGTACCGGCCGCGGCCGGCCTATCGCAACACCATTGAAGACTCGGTCTACGTGTCGGAAGCCCTGCGCGGCCGCCGCGTCGGGGCTGCGCTGCTGCAGGCACTGATCGAGCGATCGGAGACGGGGCCCTGGCGGCAAATGATCGCCGTGATCGGCAACAGCGGCAATGCCGGATCGATCGCATTGCACCGTCGCATGGGCTTCGAGATGGTCGGAACGCTGAGATCAGTCGGCTTCAAGCTCGGGCAATGGGTCGACACCGTGCTGATGCAGCGGCCGCTGGGGCCGGGCGCCTCCACGCTTCCCGCGGAGAGGGAATTGCCACGGTGATCGCTCGCCGCGTCGTGGCCGCCCTCGGGCTGGCTCAACTGATCTCGTGGGGCGCGACCTATTATCTGATCGGCGGATTCGGCGAGCAGATTTCAGCGGATCTCGGCTGGGGGCGCGACATCGTCTACGGCGGATTCGCCGCGGCGCTTTTGGTGATGGGGGTGACGTCGCCCCTTGCGGGGAGGTGGGTAGACAGAAGCGGTGGCCGTCAGGTCATGGTCGCAGGCGCCGTGATCAACGCGCTCGGCTGCGCCGGTCTCGCGGTCTCGCATCAGATCGGTACCTACTACGCATCGTGGATCGTTCTCGGCCTCGGCATGCGGTTGACGCTGTACGATGCGGCGTTCGCCGCGCTGGCCCGGATCGGCGGACCGGAGGCGCGCCGCGCGATGTCCGGGATCACCTTGCTCGGCGGCCTGGCGGCCACCGTGTTCTGGCCGCTCGGTCACATGCTCTCGGAACAGTTCGGCTGGCGCATTGCGGTGCTGGTCTATGCCGGTCTCGCATTGCTGACGATCCCGCTGCACGTGCTGATCCCGACCAAGAGGTTTGCCGGCGTATCGAGCTCCGCAGCGCCGGCACATAAGCAACCACGCGCCGCCAGCCGCCGGCAGCTTGCCGGGGCTGGCGGGCTCTATGCCGTGATCATGACCGGCGCCAACTTCCTGAATGCCGGCATGTCGGCGCATATGATCGCGGTGCTCTCAGGTCTCGGGCTCACCGTCACCGTGGCCGTCTGGATCGCAACACTCCGGGGCATTGGGCAATCCGCCGCGCGTCTCTGCGAAATCCTGTTCGGTGCACGGCTCGATCCGTTGGCGCTCAATCTGATGGCTTGCCTGATCATGCCGCTCTCCTTCATCGCCGGATTGTTCAGCGGGTCGTCGAAGGAGATGGCGATCGCCTTCGCGCTGCTCTACGGCGCCTGCAACGGCATTCTGACCATCACAAGGGGAACGCTGCCGCTGATCCTGTTCGATCATCGCAGCTATGGCACGCTGGTCGGCCGGCTGATCGTTCCGAGCTTCATCCTGCCCGCGGCGGCGCCCCTGGTCTATGCGATCGTGATCGACCGGTTCGGCGATGCGAGCGCGCTCTATCTCTCCACCGGCCTCGCCATTACGACGTTGCTCGCGGCCGCCTTGCTGAAGGTGATGTTCCCCGGAACTTCTTGAGCTCGAGGACTCCCTGGGGCGAGCGGCGCAAGTTATCCTGTTTCAAAACCACATGAGGGAGGAAGAAGAACATGATGCCGTCGACCAAGACCCGCCTCGCTGCGTTGGCCCTTGCCGCGTTGCTGTCCTGCGCCGGAGCGGGACATGCGCGCGCCGAGCAGCCGGGCGACCGCACGGTTGCGCTGCTCAAGAAGCTGATCTCCTTCGATACTTCGAATGGCCCGGGCGATACGCGGGCGCTCGCCGAGTACCTGAAGTCGCAGTTCGCGCCGCTGGGCGCCGAGGTGGACATCTTCGTCGCTCCGAACGGCAAGGCGGCGCATTTCATCGCGCGGCTGCGCGGTGACGGCTCGAAGAAGCCGGTGCTGCTCGCCGCGCATGCTGACGTCGTCCCGGTCGAACGCGAGAAATGGACCGTGGAGCCGTTCGCCGGTGTCGAAAAGGACGGTTTCGTCTACGGGCGCGGCGCGATGGATTTCAAGGGCGGGCTCGCCGTCTTCGCCAGTGCGGTGATGCGGCTGGCGGAAGAGAAGACGCCGCTGGCGCGCGATGTGATCTTCCTGGCCGAGGCCGACGAGGAGCAGGGGCAGTACAGCACGGTGTGGCTGGCGAAGGACCATTGGGACAAGATCGACGCGGAATTCGCGTTGAACGAAGGCGGCTACGTCCTGCAGGAGCGCGACGGCAGGGTGCGCCAGATCAATGTCACGACGGCGGAAAAGATCTCGGCGACCTTTGCCTTGAAGGCGACCGGTCCCTCCGGTCATTCCTCGCGGCCGTTTCCGGCAGGCGCGATGGCTAACGATCGCCTGATCGCGGCGCTGGCCAAGCTCGCGGCGCACGATCCGGCCGTCAAGCTGGTGCCGGCGACGGAGGCTTATTTCAAGGCGCTGCTGCCGATCAGTTCGGAGCAGACGGCAGCCGATATCAAGCAACTGTTGGCCGCGAAGGACCAGGGCGATCTCGAAGCAGCCGGAAAGAAGCTGGTCGCCGACAATCCCAAGGACAGCCTGCTGCTGCACGCCCTGCTGCGCGACACCATGGTGATCACGATGATCGACGCCGGCATCAAGCCCAACGTCATTCCAGGCGATGCCAAGGCGGTCGTGAATACGCGGCTGCTTCCGGGAACGACGACGGACCAGATGATCGCCGAGATCAAGCGCGTGGTCGGCGATCCCGGCATTGAGGTCAGCATCGTGACCTCGCTGACGCAGCAGGCCGCGCGGGACGCCTATCTGATGCGGAGCAAGATGCCGGGCTCGCCGGTCGATACCGAGCTTTATGCCGCGCTGGATCGTAACGCCAAGCGGGTCTGGAAGGACGCGGTCCTGGTGCCGACCATGTTCGAGGCGGGCACCGACGCCACCGCCTGGCGCGAGCGCAATGTGCCCGTCTACGGCATCTATCCCTATCCGCTCGACGACGACATCCTGAGCCGGATGCATGGCAACGACGAAAGGATCGGCGTCGAGGCCGTCAAGCAGGGCGCGGAGTGGGTCTACAACACGCTTCGCGAGGTCGCGAAGAAGTAGGACTCACTGCGGGAGGTAGTTGCCGAGGAAGTCACGCTTGCCGAGCGGCACGCCGCGATGGCGCAGGATGGCGCAGGCGGTGGAGACGTGGAAGAACAGGCTCGGCAGCGCGAAGCCGTGGAGGTAGCGCGCTGCCGGCATCGGCGGGACGCCGAAGGGCAAGGTGACGATGCGTTCCGCCGCTTGGTCGAATGCCCGAACCGGGACCGTGTCGATGTAGTCGAGCGTCCGCGAGATGCGGGCGTGGGCCTCGGGGAGGCTCTGTTCATCGTCGGCGAAGGGCGGCGGCTCGAGACCGGCGAGCCGCCCGGCGGCGCCCTTGGCGTGATCGCTGGCCCGTTGCACCTGGCCGACCAACGTCAGCATGTCGGGCGCCAGCCGCGCCGCGAGCATGGCGTCGGAATCGAGACCACGTTCGCGGGCGTGGGCCTCGCCCTTGCGCAGGAGATCGGCAAGTGCGTCGAGCATCTGCCGGAACACCGGGACGGACGCATCGTAGAGCGGTGCGGTCATGGAATTCTCCTGATTTCAAGCGGCCGGCTCACGCGGCAGCCACAGCGACAGCCAGCCGCCAAGCGCCAGCAGCGCGACATTGCAGCCGAGTGCGATCGTGAAGGCGTGGGCGTAGTCGCCGGCCTGTGGATGCGGCCCGAGCAGGCTGTAGAAGACGCCGCCGATCACGGCGACGCCGAGTGCTGCGCCGATCTGGAAGGTCGAGATCATCATCCCCGATGCCAGGCCCGCATGGCGCGGATCGATGCTGCCGATCACGGCCTTGATGACCGACGGCATCACGGTGCCGAAGCCGAGCCCGCCGCAGATCAGGCCGAACTCCACACTCTGCGGAAGCACTCCGTCGACCGACAGCATCACGATGCCGAAGCCGATGACCTGGAGCGCGAAGCCAAGCGTCAGCGTGCGCGCGCGGAGCCATTGCATCACCAGCGACGACACCAGCGAGCTCACGAAGAAGCCCGTCGCAAAGGGCAGGGTGGCGAGGCCGGCCGCCAGCGGTGAAAAATGCAGCCCGCTTTGCAGGTAGACCGCAAAGGTCAGATAGAACGACGACAGCATGTAGAAGGCGAGCGCCATCACGAGTCCGATCACGAAGTCGCTGTTGCGCAGCAGATGCAGGGCAACCAGCGGATCGCCGCCGCGTGCGGACAGCTGCGCCTCGAAGCGGACGAAGGCGGCGAGCATCAGTGGAGACGCCAGCAGCATCGCGATGATCCAGGCCGGCCAGCCGGATTCGCGTCCCTCGATCAGCGGATAGACCAGACAGCCCAGCGTGAGCGACAGCAGGACGACGCCACCGACATCAAGCCGTTGGGCATGCTCGGCACGCGAGTCGGTCAGGAACAGCAGGCCCCCGATGAACGCGGCGAGGCCAATCGGCACGTTGATCAGGAAGATCGCCTGCCAGGCCAGTCCGAACGGATGTGCCGAAACAAGCACGCCGCCCAGCACCTGGCCGCAGATGTTAGCAAGACCGAACGTCGCGCCGTAGAAGCCGAGCGCGCGGCCCTGTTCGGCCGCGGGGAACAGCACGCGGATCGATGCGAGCACCTGCGGCGCCATCACGGTGGCGGTGAGGCCTTGCAGGATCCGTCCGCCGACCAGCACGGTGGGTGACCATGCAACACCGCACAGCACCGATGCGATCGTGAAGCCGGCGACGCCGGTCAGGAACATGCGCCGCCGGCCGAGCAGATCGCCAAGCCGGCCGCCCGTGATCAGGAAGACCGCGTAGGTCGCGGCATAGGCCGAGATCACGAACTGCACCTCGCTCGCCGTCGCCCCGAGATCGTCGCGAATGGCGGGCAGCGCGAGGTTGACCACGTTGAAGTCGAGGATCGGCAGGAAGGCGCCCGTCAGCAGCACGGGCAGGGCCAGCCAGCGCCGCGGGTCGACCATTGCCGGCCGCGTGTCCTGCAATTGCAATGTCTCGGTGGTCTCGCTTGTCACCAGCCAACTCCTCTGCATCGTCGGCGCGCCGCACCAACGACCCGGAAGATGGCCTGTCCGTTCATGATAAGGTATTATCCAGAACCGCCAAGTGAGTTTGCAAAAATGCACAGTCCTCTCGACTGGAATGATCTTCGGCTCGTCCTCGCTGTCGCGCGCGAGGGCAGCCTCTCAGGCGCGGCGCGCAGGCTGGGCGTCACGCATTCGACGGTGTTTCGCCGTCTGGGTACGATCGAAACAGCGATCGGTACGCGGCTGTTCGAGCGCTTCCGCGACGGTTATGCGCCGACACCGGCCGGCGAGACCGCAGCAGCGTCGGCGGCCCGGCTCGAGGACGAGGTGCTCGCGCTTGAGCGCAAGCTGGCGGGCCAGGACCTCAGGCCGTCGGGTCCGGTCCGGATCACGACCACGGACACGCTCGGCGCGGTGCTGGTGCGGCATCTGCCGGCGATGCGCGCTGCGCATCCGGAAATCCGGCCCGAGATCATCGTCTCGAATGCGATGGCCAACCTGACGCGCCGCGAGGCCGACATCGCGATCCGGCCGACGCCGGCGCCGTCCGAGTTGCTGGTGGGACGGCGCATCGCCGATATTGCCCATGCGGTCTACGGATCGCGTGCCTATCTCGCCCGGCGTGGCGACAAGGATCTGTCTGCGCATGACTGGATCGGGCTCGACGACGCGCTGGCGGGGACCGTGATCGCGGACTGGATGCGGAAGAACCTGCGTTCGGCGCGCGTCGCCTGCCGCGTCGATGCGCTTCCGGCGCTGCGCGACGCAGCAGTGGCTGGAATGGGTCTGGCTCTGCTTCCCCGCTATGTCGGCGATCTCGCGCCCGCGCTGCGCCGCCTGACGCCGCAGCCGCTCGCCGAGCCGCGATCGGCGCTATGGCTGTTGACGCATGATGATCTCAGGCGCACCGCGCGGATTCGCGCCACGCTGGATTTTCTGGCCAAGGCGCTTGCATCGGAGCGCGCGCTGTTCGAGGGAAAGCGCGCCGGCCGCGCACGACGTTAGCCGGCAGGCGATATTGCGCACCACTGGTTGTTCAGGACCCGGCAGCGACAGCGATGGTTCGCGTGTTCCCCGCTGCGCTGCCGGCGCTCGCGGGCGGACGATGGTGCTCGCGAAAGGCGCTTGCCAACGTCTTCAACGCCGCGCGCGACCTCGCGTCTGACAACGTCGACAGCAGCATGATCTCGGATGGAGGCAGGGCGGGGAGGCCGAACTTCTCGGTCACCTCGATCGTGCCGGGCGGCGCCACTCGGCGAGAGAACACCGAGATCGCGAGGCCCGCCGATACCGCATCGGCGACGGCAAAAGCGCCGCAACCGAGGAAGGTTTCCGTCCACGGCAGTGCGGCTGCGTCGAGCGCACGCGTGGCGGTGTTGAGGATGCCGCAGGCGGGTGACGATGCCGCCAATCGAAACGGCTCTCCGGCGCGATGGAGAAAGTCCGGCGTGGCAAACCAGCCGAAATGATCGGGGCCAAGAACGACGCCGTCGCGGCGATCGTCGTCCCGGAAGATGATCACGGCGTCGATCATTCCGCGATCGAAGGTGTCGAGCAGGTCACGGGCATCGTCGAGGCGCACCTCGATCGTGAGCATGGGATCATGTGCACTCAACCGGGCGAGCAGGGTGGGAAGTTCGGGAGCGCCGACGTGCGTGGCGATCCCCAGCGAAAAGCGGCGGCGGGCTGACGACAGTCCGGCGACGGCGCGATCATGCGCGGTGAGCAGTTCGCGCGCGGGTGCAAGGAACTCGGCGCCCTGGGCCGACAGGCGCACCAGCCGCGGCGTCCGCTCGATCAGCCTGTGGCCGACCTGGCGCTCCAGCCGCTTCAACTTCACGCTGATCGCGCCTTGCGTGGTGCCGAGCACGTCGGCGGCACGGGTGAAGCTCTTGAGATCGGCGATCGTCACGAACGCCTTGACGGCATCGACATCGAGTGTGGTCATGTCAGTCATCCGGAATTGTTGTCTCTGAAATATCTAGTCATCCAATTCACCAATGCTCAAGGCGTCACTAGCTTTGTGCCGTGAAGCGCTGCGGCCACCCGATTCCTGCCGCTGCTGCCTCAAACCATCGTGAGTCGATCGACCGACGCTGCTGCCAGCACCCTGGCAACAGCGTGCGGTATGCCGTTGGCTTGCCACAACAAAAGGCCTGATCATGTCTACTGAACTGAGCCGCCGCGGCGCCGTCGTGCTGTCTGCCGTTTGCCTTGCCTGCCTGATGTTCGGATTGGAGATTTCCAGCATCCCCGCGATCCTGCCGACGCTGGAGCGGGTGCTGCATGCCGATTTCAAGGCGCTGCAATGGATCATGAACGCCTACACCATCGCAGTGACCACCGTGCTGATGGCGATCGGGACGGTGGCGGACCGCTACGGACGCAAACGCATCTTTCTGGTCGCGATCGCGGCGTTCGGCATCACCTCGCTGATCTGCGGTGTCGCCTCGAGCGTGGAAATGCTGATCGCCGCCCGGTTCCTGCAGGGGTTGAGCGGCGGCGCGCTCTTGATCTGCCAGATCGCCGTGCTGTCGCACGAATTCCAGGGCGGCCGCCTGCGCGCGGTCGCCTGGGGCTGGTGGGGCGTGATCTTCGGCATCGGTCTCGGCTTCGGGCCGATCATCGGCGGTGCCGTGGTTGCGGTGCTGAGCTGGGAATGGGTATTCCTCGTCCACGTGCTGTTCGCAGCCGTGGCGTTCGTGCTCACGATCGGCGGCGTGCATGAATCCAGCGATCCGAAGGCCAGCAGCCTCGACGTCGCCGGCATCGTGACGATGTCGCTCGCGGTGTTCTGCCTCGCCTTCTACATCACGCAGGGGCCGGATCTCGGCTTCGTCAGCCCGAAGGGACTCGCGATCCTTGGCGTCTCCGCGGTGAGCTTCATTGCGTTCCTCGTCGCCGAGAGAGTGAGCCGGCGGCCGATGTTCGATTTTTCCGTGTTTCGGATCCCCGCGTTCTCCGGTTCGATCGTCGGCTCGGCGGCGATGAATCTCAGCTACTGGCCGTTCATGATCTACCTGCCGATCTGGTTTCACGCCGGCCTCGGCTATGACAGCGTATCCGCCGGCCTTGCGCTGCTCGCTTACACGCTGCCGACGCTGGTGATGCCGCCATTCGCCGAGCGGCTGGCGCTGCGCTACCAGCCGGGCTTGATCATTCCGGCGGGGCTGTTCACCATCGGCACTGGATTCATGCTGATGAAGTTCGGCAGCGCTGCCGCGCGGCCCGACTGGCTGACGATGCTGCCGGGCTGCCTGCTTGCCGGGATCGGACTCGGCATCACCAATACACCGGTCACCAACACGACGACCGGCTCGGTCTCGAGCGACCGCGCCGGCATGGCCTCCGGCATCGACATGAGCGCGCGGATGGTCTCGCTCTCGGTCAATATCGCGCTGATGGGATTCATCCTGGCGAGCGGCGTGCTCGCGCATCTGAAGACCGTGTTGCCGTCGATGGACGGTGCGCAACTCCGTGTCCTCGTCGAGCGGATCGCGTCCGGTGATGCCGCATCCGCGCCGGAGCTGACCGGCCCGGTTGTGCATCAGGCGCTGGCGAGCGGATTTGGCTGGGTGATGCTTTATGGCGGTATCGGCGTCTGGATCATGGCTGCGGTCAGCTTCCTGATCTTCAACGCGCGGACGGTGCGGCAGCCGGAGGTTCAGTGCACCAAGTGACGCAATGTCGCCGCGCCCGCTCGAGGATGCACAGGGGCGGGCAGGCGGCACGGTCACTTCACGAGGGTCAGCAGCGGCTTGTCCTTCTCGACGATATAGGTCGCAAGCTCGCTGGCGGTGACGTTGCCGACATTCTTCGCCGCATGGATGGTGCCTGCGGGGATGAACAGCACGTCGCCGGCCTGAAGCGTTGCCGGCGGTCTGCCGTCGACATCGTATTCGAGTGTCCCGGCGAGCACATAGATGATCTCTTCGCCGGGATGGGTGTGCTGGCCGAAGGCCTTGCCCGGCGCGATGTCGACGCGCACCTGCACGGCTTCGCGCCCGGGCGCGCTGAGATCATGGCGCTGCAAATCGGTTCGAGCGATGCCGGCCGCTTGCTCCGCCTGCGCGCTCGGGATCGTCAGGAGACTTGCAGCGAACAAGGCCGTCCTTGCGAGGAGGCGCGTCGCCGTCATCAGCTTGCTGGTCATCTTGAACTCCGGGTTGTGTTCTGGGTCTGTCCGACCGCGAACCGGCGAGCGGCCGGTCCGCGTCGGAGGTCGTCATCCACGTGCGTCAGACGAGGGTGGTGGTGACGTCGATGTTGCCGTGAACCGCCTTGGAGTAGGGGCAGATGCCGTGCGCGGCTTCGATCAGCTCCTGCGCAACCTCGCGCTCGACGCCGGGAACGTGGACGTTGAGGCGCGCGCTCAGGAAGTAGGCGCTGCCGGCCTGGTTCAGGTCGATCTCGGCGTCGACCTCGGGCTCGCTCGCGAGCTTGACCTTGCGCTGTCCGGCGGCGAGCTGGATTGCGCCGATGTAGCAGGCCGACCAGGCGGCGGCGAACAGGTTTTCGGCGGCCGGGTGCGGCTGCGGCAGCTTGACGTCGAGGAAGCCGTCGCGCGAGCGGGCGGCGCCGTTCGGGCCGGCGGTGACGTGGGTCTTTCCGGTGACAAGAACCTTGGCATTGGCGGTCATGGCGAACTCCTTCGGGTTGAATATAGATCGTATCCGATCTAATCGGATGCGAGTTGAAATAGACCCCGCAGCAGGCGGTGTCAAGCTCTTCCGATTTAATCGGATGCGATTTATATTGGTCGGGACTTCACAAACTCCGGAGACGCCCGTGACCCGTTCCCCCAAAGCCGATAGCAAAGGCCGAAAACTATCGAGTTTTCTGTGCTTTGCGGTCTATTCGGCCAATCTGGCCTTCGGCCGCGCCTACAAGCCGATCCTCGACGCGTTCGGCCTGACCTACACCCAGTACATTGCCTTGATCGCGCTGTCGGAGGCCGACGAGCAGACCGTCAGCGCGCTCGGCGAAAAGCTGTTCCTGGAATCCAACACGCTGACGCCGATCCTCAAGAAGCTGGAGCAGAGCGGCTACATTAGCCGTACCCGCGATCCTGCCGACGAGCGGCAGGTGCGGGTGAGCCTGACGGCGGCCGGCCGGCGCCTGCTCGACAAGGAGATCAACGCGTCCCTGGTCGAAGCCACCGGGCTCGGCGACGAGTTTCCGATCGTGCAGAAGAGCGTGGTCAGGCTGCGCGACAATCTGCTGCATCACACGCGCGGCGATTCGAAGAAGGGCTGATCGTTCGGCAGCAAATTGTAACGTGCTGTATCCGCATCGCGGCCTTCCGCATTTTCGCCACGGCGCGACCGGCAACTCCGCTCCGCCTCGGGATGACGCGGTGGAGAGTTCGAGTTGCGCAGGACGTTGCTGCCCATCTGCGGGATGATCGCCACGATGAGCCTGGCTTGCGCGACCGTCCCGTTTGCTGCGGCACAACCGGCCTGCCGGATCAGGCGCAGTCTGCACCGGGCGCGCACGGCGATCTTCGGCATCGGCCTGATCTGGGCATCGCCCTTCGGTTCGCCGCGCTTCGATTGCGCCGTGCCGAGCAGCAACGGCAATACGCTATCGTGCAGGAGCTCCGGTTCGAGGCGGCACGTCGTTCTAGGAGAGCCGTGGTTTCGCTTGATCAAGCTGTCGATGCGGCCTGGCCGCCGAGCGTCGCCAGCACGAAATCGGCGCGCGCGGATGGCGATCGCTTCGGCAGGATGATGACGTCGTAGCCGAGCATTGGAAAAGTCTGCATCAACCGGTGATATTCCGCCGTCGCTGCCTCGAAGCTGTGCCTGCGCTCGGAATCGGTCACGTAGATCTCGGGCCATGGCGGCGTCATGAACACGCGCCTGTGGTAGCGATGTGCTGCGCAGATCGGGCGCAGCGCCGGCTCGCCCGTCAACGCCTCCAGCGCCGACGCCGCGTCGATAAGGCCACGATCGAAGAACACCCATCCGAACGGGTCCCCGGCCATCGCCATGTCCTTCAGCGCGAGGTCGATAGCGCACCGCAGAAAAGCCGCGGCATCGACCCAGGGCAGGGCCTTGCCGCCGGACGCGAACTCGTCGGAGATGATGCGGCGGCCGGGCTCCTCGACAACCGCATAGCCACGCGTGCGCAGTTCGGCGAGCAGGGTTGATTTTCCGCCACCAGAGCAGCCGGAGATCAGGACGAAGCGATTTTTCAAGTGTGGTCCTTTCGTCAATCATGACAGGGCGTGAATCGGCCTCCGCGGATTCGGGTTGCTGGATAGGCAGGAAATTGTCGGGGAAGCTGCCGCGGAGATGTCTCGACGCGCGGAGCAAGCGTAGTCTTGAATGTGACGCAAGCGGGGCGCGCTTGACGAATTCTTCAGTGCCACGTCGATAATATCGATCGGGCAGAATTGCATTCTGCCTGAAGGGAAGGAGCTGCATGGCATCACGTTCGATCATCTGCATGACGCTCCCGCTCCCGCTGCTGCTCGGCGTCGCGGTGCATCAGCCGTCGCGGGCCGCGGATGCCGGAGAACCCATTCGTATCGGCGCGGTGCTGCCGTTTTCCGGTGGCGTCGAGCTCTATGGCCAGCAGGCGAAGCTCGGCCTCGACCTTGCCGCGAAGGATATCAACGCGGCAGGCGGCATTCTCGGCCGGCCCGTCGAGATCATCTATGCCGATGACAAGACACGGCCGGAGCCGGCCGCTGATGCGATGCGTTCGCTGGTCGAGAAGCAGGGTGTGCTGGCCGTTGTCGGCCCGATCACCTCGCGCAATCTGAACGCGCTGGTGCCGCTCGCCGAGAGCTCGAAGACGCCGTTGCTCTATGCCACCAATTATGAGGGCGGTAAGTGCAGTCGCTACCTGTTTTCGTTCGGCGCGGTGCCGAACCAGGAACTCGGCCAGCTGCTTCCCTACATGACGCAGAGCTACGGCAACACGTATTTCCTGCTCGGCGCCGACCGGCTCTGGCCGCATCAGATGTTCGACATCGCGCAGCCCTTGATCGAGAAGCTCGGCGGCAAGGTGGTCGGGACGAAGTACACGCTGGGAACGGAGACCGATTTCTCACCGCTGATCAAGGAGGTCGCGGCGAGCAAGGCCAAGGTGCTGCTGTTCGCGCTGAAGGGCGACGGGATGGATTTCATCCGCCAGGCCGACGATGCCGGATTGCTGAAGGACATCACGGTCGCGTTCCTTGGATTGTCGGAGGTCGATCTCGGCATCTTCCGCGGCAAGGGCCAGAACATGGTGACGGTGGTGCCGGCGGTCGCGGCGAGCGACGACCCCTCGGTCAAGGCGTTCGTCGCGAAGGCCCGCGCCGCCGCTGAGCCAAGCGTCGCGGTCTCGAACTATGTGATGACGCATTACGACACCCTGATCGCGCTCAACGCGGCGGCCGAGAAGGCCGGCAAGCTCGACAAGGAGGCCATCATCGACGCGATGGCAGGCCTTGTCATTCCGTCGCCGACCGGTCCCGTGACACTCGGTCAGGATCACCACGCGGCGATGAACATGTTCATCGCCAGGACGCAGGGGACGGAACTGGTGCAGGTCCGCCCGCTCGGCGAGATCGCGCCGCAACCGGATGCAGTCTGGCCGGTCGCTGACGAGGCGGGTAATGCGGCGCCGGCCGTGGGGGCCGCCGCGCCCCCAAATAACTCCCAAATAAAACGAGCCGGAGCGGTCGCCGGCTGTCGGTTCCATGCCGGTCCGTTCGTCTTCCACCCAGACGAGCTGCATGGGAGTTCCGGAATGAGCAATTCGACCTATCGCTGGGTGATCGTCGCGGCCGGTGGCCTGCTCGGCTGCGTCGCGATCGGCGGCATGTTCTCACTGCCGGTATTCCTGCAGCCGATGGCGCGGGAGACCGGCTGGTCGGTGACCGGCATCTCCAGCGCCATGACGATCGGTTTCCTGGCGATGGCCTTCAGCAGCATGATCTGGGGCACGCTGTCCGACCGCTTCGGGCCGCTCCCGGTGGTCCTGACCGGATCGGTCGTGCTGGCGGCGAGCCTTGCGCTGGCAAGCCAGGCTCCATCGCTGCTGGCATTTCAATTCATGTTCGGCGTGCTGGTCGGCGCTGCCACGGCCGCGATCTTTGCGCCGATGATGGCCTGCGTCACCGGCTGGTTCGATACCCATCGCAGCATCGCCGTCTCGCTGGTATCGGCCGGCATGGGCATGGCGCCGATGACGATGTCGCCGCTGGCGGCCTGGCTGATCTCCCACCATGACTGGCGGACCGCGATGCTGATCGTGTCGGGCGTCGTCGGCGCGATCATGATCCCGGTCTCGTTCCTGGTGCGCCGCCCGCCGGCGCTAAGGGGTGACCACGCTGCAGCGGCGACCGCGAACGGAGAGCCGGCGATGTCGCTGGGGCAGGCGCTGCGCTCGCCGCAATTCATCATCCTGATCGCGACCAATTTCTTCTGCTGCGCCACCCATTCGGGTCCGATCATCCACACCGTCAGCTACGCAGTCACTTGCGGCATTCCGATGGTCGCCGCGGTGACGATCTACAGCGTCGAAGGGCTCGCCGGCATGGGCGGCCGCATCGCCTTCGGCCTGCTCGGCGACCGCTTCGGCGCCAAGCGCGTGCTGGTGCTGGGCTTGCTCGCACAGGCATTCGGCGCGCTCGGCTACGTCTTCGTGCGTGAGCTCGCTGCATTCTACGCGGTCGCGGCGGTCTTCGGCTTCATCTATGCCGGCACCATGCCGCTGTATTCCGTGCTGATCCGCGAGAATTTCCCGCTGCGCATGATGGGCACCGTGATCGGCGGCACCGCGATGGCCGGCAGTCTCGGCATGGCGACCGGACCGTTGGCCGGCGGCCTGATCTACGACACCTTCGCGAGCTATACGTGGCTCTATGTCGGCTCCTGGGCCGTCGGCCTCGGCGCGTTCCTGATCATGATGACCTTTCGGCCGATGCCGGCAGCGCGGCCCACGCCGGTGCCGGCGCCGGCCTGAGTCTGCTGCTCGCGTGGAGCGAATGATCTCGCTTCACGCGCGGCTCCGCTTGGGTCGCCGGATGGCGCGCACCTTGTTGTTGGTCGAGCCGCTGCCGCAGAAGAACCGGTCCTTGCCGTCGGACTCGAGCCCGGAGACGAACGTGCCCTTCGGCATCTCCAGCCGTTCCATGACTTCGCCGGTCTGCGGATCGATGCGCCTGACGTCGCTCTGGTCCTCTTCCCAGGTGCCGTGCCAGAGTTCGCCATCGACCCAGGAGACGCCGGTGACGAACCGGTTGCTTTCGATGGTGCGCAGAACCTTGCCGGTCTCCGGATCGACCTGAACGATGGTGCGGTCGCGATACTGGCCGACCCACAGCGAGCCTTCCGCCCAGGCGAGGCCGGAATCGCGGCCGCCGCCGGGCGAGGGGATCGTCGACACCACGCGTCCGCTGTTCGGTTCGATCTTCAGGATGCGGTCCTCGGCGATCTGGTAGAGGTGCTTGCCGTCGAAAGCGGTGCCGGCATGGGCGGCGATGTCGAGGGTGCGGGTGGTGGTGCCGCTCTCGGGATCGAAGGCGACCAGCTGGCCACCGGCCGCGAACCAGACCTGCTCGCCGTCGAAGCTGACGCCGCCGACACTCTCGACGCCTTCGAAGGCATATTCCCGGATGATCTCGGCTTCGGACTTCTTCATTCAGCGCTCCAGGTTCCTGTTTGAGGCGTTTTCTTCACGCGAACCGGTACTCACTTCGCTCGAAAACGCTCTGATTGCCGCCCGATGCTAGCCGTTCGGCAGCGGGGCAGGGAGTAACAACGTCGTCGTGAATCCCGGCACCGGGGGCGTCATCCAGCGCCGCGCCCGGGCGCGGCCGACCGACTGCACCTTGCCGGTGGCCGCCAGCGCGTCGAGCGCACGCTGCACGGTGCGCTGGCTTGCGCCGAGCGCGACCGACAGCGCCGAGCTCGACCAGGCCTCGCCGTCGGCGAGGAAGGCGAGCACCGCCGCATGCTCTTCCTCGACCGGCAGCGCCAGCACGGTGACCTCGCGGCGGCCGTGCGGCTCGAGCACGAACCCGTCAGGCGTCGCACTGAGATCGGCGAGCGGCTGCAAGGCTCGGCGCAGCCGTCCGATCTCGACCCGCAGCCGCGCACGGTGCGATTCATCGGCGTGCTTGCCGCGAAAGGCGCGTGCGATCAGCGTGCTGCGCGACACGTCCTGCGGCCAGGCTTCGCCGAGCGCCCGGGCGAGCGCGAACAGCACCGGCCGCCGGTTCAGAGAGATGGTCGTACGGGCATCACGCACGACGTAGCGGCAGGCATCGACGACGAGCGCCTTCGACGCCATCAGCGCCTCGACCTCCTCGAGCAGCAGCGGACGTTCGCTGCCGCGTGCGATCAGACGCGCCGCGGGCGTCGCGAGCAGGTGAGCGGTGCTCTCGACCTCGGCCGCAAGCGCGGCGATGCGGGCACGGCGTGCGGCATCTTTTGCCCGTGCCAGCGCCTCGCGCGCCGGCTGCGTCCGCAGCCGCCGCATCGCGATGCCGGCGACGACCAGTTCATGGCCGACGCGTAGTGCTGGCGGAAAGGGCGCCGGATCGAGGCCGTCAAGCATGCGCTCGGCCGCATCGAGGCTCCCGATCAAGAGCAGGCGGCGGATTTCGAGATAGCCGGCGTGCGCGGCGTTGAGCGCATCGCCGCGCGCCGCGAGCGTTGCG
>NZ_LGHK01000080.1 GCF_001908235.1 Bradyrhizobium sp. NAS96.2 | reverse complement strand
TCTTGGCCCAGCGATCAGCACGATCGCATCAAACAGGCCGGACATATGGATGACAGCGATCCGAACCGTTCCACAAAGCTCTTGTGCCACGGGGGCCGTCCACATATGGGGTCCTGGACGCTTGGCAGTCATTTGACCGGCCCCACAGAGAGCATAGCGAATAGAGCACCATCACCCTCAATTTGCGCCGTTTCTCGGCTGGTCGCGTACCCGTAAGCCAGTTCAACGTTTGCTTCGGAAACGTGCCATTTCCAGCGCGTGGGCTGTTGAGGCGTCACGGTGACCTCTAGCAAGCGAGGTGTGAAATAGGTTTTCATTTCCTCAATTTGCGCCCTAACCGATCCAATTCCTAGACATGATGTCCAGCTGCCACAATCCAACGGAACGAATTGAAAGCTCTGCCTCTCGATGAGACCATCCGGCTTCGATAGGTCTCACGCGCTATTCGTGACCCGTCGCTTTACCTTAGCCCGAGGTAACCGGCCGATATCCTTGCTAGGTGACGGTGACCTGCGGCAAAGGCGGCTTGCGCTCTGGAAGCTTTTTCTTCGGAGGCGCCGGCAGCAATCCTTCGCGGATCGCCTGCTTCCGAGCGAGCTTGCGGGCCCGACGAATGGCCTCCGATCTTTCTCGCGTCTTTCTTTCCGAAGGCTTCTCATAGGCGCGGCGTTGCTTCATCTCCCGGAAGACGCCTTCGCGCTGCATCTTTTTCTTCAGGACTCGAAGTGCCTGGTCGATATTGTTGTCGCGAACAAGGACGTGCATCAAAACTCCTCGGTGGCTGCGAACTAGAACAGTCCTGCACGCAGCCTTCGCGCATGGGACGTTCACGAATATTAGGATGAGAGTAACGGCGTAATTCTTCGTCGGCTTCGAACAAGCCGGTCTGCTCGCCATGCCGATACGCCTAGTAGAATGACCGGATCACTGCCGCGCGGCCGTGTCAATTGATTAAGCTCCCCCGGCGGGCCCGTTCGATGCCCTCGATCAGCAGCAGAGGCCCGAACTGAAACAAATAAGCCCTCTCCCTTGTAAGTCCTGCACATAGTGTGTATGTTGAGACTATTCGATTAGCCGCTGTGCCTTGTTGAACGCGCCCGCGGGCTCCTTTTCCAAAGACATCGACGAAGTTGAAATCGCCGCGTGACTGTCACGCGGTACGCGCTCGTGCGCTTTGGAGATGAAGATGACGACAGGTACTGTTAAGTGGTTCAATAGCCAAAAGGGCTTCGGCTTTATCCAGCCGGAAGACGGCAGCAGCGATGTGTTCGTTCACATCAGCGCGGTCGAACGGGCTGGTCTTTCGAGTCTCGCAGAGGGCCAAAAGGTCCACTACGAGGTGAAGGCCGACAAGATGCGGGGCAAAGTCAGCGCCGAGAGCCTTTCGCTGGCGTGAGTTTCGTCGTGTCGTTTCACGGATGTACTGAAACGGCCATGCTGCCCGCTCGATCTCAGGATTGAGCGGGTTTTGCTTGTTGGAAAGTGGGTGAGGATGAGCGTCAGGAAGCCGGCGGAATCATCACCGGAAAGCGTGGCGCGTGCCAACCGAAAGCGATTGGCCGCTGAAGAAGGAGCGCGCGCGATGGCGGAGGTCGGAAGACAGGCCATCCAGGTTCGCAAGAACATGGCGCGACTTCGAGAGCTCCGCGAGACCCGGGAAGCCGCCGTTGCATCGCGTCTGGCATCGTTGCCGGCGCCTGCGTCAAAGAAACGCGCGAGGAAGTTGCCGCGATAGTCAGCTTCGACAGCGGTCGATGAATGTGCCGAGGACCAAGCCTCACCAAGCCGGAGCATGCAGATCGTGCGTAGAGCCAAGTCACACGGCGACGGAACAATAACGTTCTCTCTTGCGCTCGGCGCAGCTCGACAGATGTGCCGGCTCACAACGACATTTCAGACAGACAAGCAAGCCCTTGGTTATCTTCATAAGTACCGGACGGAGCTGGAGCAGATGGCGCGGGCGCGCCTTGCCTCGGGGCAGCTTGAAGACGGGATCGTCGTGCTCTCGATGCTCTAGCTTTGGCCGGGACCGCGAGATGCGCCAGGCTATTTGAAGCGTCGTCAAGCGATTTCGCGTGCCAAAGCGTTTTGCTTTTGGGCTTCCGCTATTTTCCGGCGCTGTTTTGATGCCTCGATCATCTTCGCTTTCTTTAGCCTTTTTTCCTTTTCTCCGAGAGGAAGACGCCCAACCCGTTAGTTGAACGAATTTCATCATGGTAGGTTGTTCCCCACCGGCTGAGGCTGTGCCCTTAGGCGTCGGTGGCTGTACGGAGCACTCATGTGCAAGCAGTGCGACGAGCTTCAGATGCAGATCGACATGTTTCGACGCGCACTCGGTCAGCGTTTTGACCCGCTCACTACGGATCGTCTCAAGGCTAGCCTTGCTGAGATAGAAGCGAAGAAGGCTGCGCTGCATCCAGAGACGAAGTGAGGCCGCCTCTCAGTTGGCTTCGTTAGGAACGACCTTTCAAGCAAAGACGCTGAGAGAGGCCCGCAAACCTCCGAGCTTGTGCCATCCAGCGGAACGCCCATCATCCGACGCGCGCTCGGCGGTGGGCCGGTTCCAGTTTAGGATCGCCTCAGCAGACGAGCCTCTAGTCGCTTCTCTCCTCTTCCAGAGAGCAGCATAAGCTTCAAGCGGCTCGGCAGACGCTTGGCATCTCCTCTCAATCACGGCCGAAAAGCGACTGTTCGATCCTCATCCAATGCGCCCCTCATTGCGCCCGGCTGGACTGCCGCTCCGTTCCTGCGACAGCCATGCAAAATGAAATAGGGACCGCGTCTTGGCGGCCCCTGCCGGATAATCGAAAAATGATCTTGATGAAATAGCCCGGTATCGGACCCTATACCCCTCTAGCCCCCAAGCAGATTCCGTAGAAACACGGCGAAACAAAGAGGTCCCAGCGCAACAGCTGTTGGCGTATGCCAACTCTCGCAGACGCTTTATCTGCTATTGTTGGCGTGGACGCGAATTGCAGAGATGCGCTCTGACCGTTCTTGAGTCCGCCGCCGTCTTCGGGATCACGGATTTGCTGATGGCCAATTTCGCCCGCCATGAAGCATGACATAGCGCCGGCCGCATACTGGACGTGCCGCTCTTCACCCTGGCGTACGATTTTGTGCTGCGGCAACGGCATGATTGCGGGCGCGGGCGACATGGAGGCGCTCACCCCGGCGAAGCCCCGCTTGGCGGTACCATCAAGCCAGCGAAATCGTATAAGATCGTAGCTTGTCGCACAAAATCGTAGATTGGTAGCGGGGGAGCACCCGCCCCCCGACCTTCATTTGTTTGCGAACTGCGGCTCGGCGCCAGAGCGAACAATGCTGAAGGATCCCGTCCGTCAACGCGAATTCCGCGAACGCCCTTCGCGCGATCATCTAGCGAAGAAATCGTACAAGATCGTGCTCTAGCGTGGAAAAGCCGAGTTTGGTGCCCAGGGAGGGAAACTTACGCAATCACCGACGGCGCCGCCGTTCTGGGTTGGGTCGCGCTTCCCCAGGTTTCAGGATTGACGCCGGCTAGATATTTCCATAAATCTGGATATATGGAAACAGACGAAGCCGTCCTGGCGCTCGCCGCCCTGTCTCAACCGACCCGTCTGGAGGCCTTCCGGACACTGGTCCGGCACGAACCTGACGGCCTTGCGGCCGGCGACCTCGCCCGCCTGTTGGAAGTGCCGCCGAATACGCTCTCGGCGCATCTGTCGATCCTGACCCGCGCGCGCCTGGTGACATCCGAACGGCGCAGCCGCTCGATCGTCTACCGCGCCAACCTCACCGAATTTCGAGACGTCGCGGTCTTCATGCTTCGGGACTGCTGCGGCGGACGGCCGGAAGTTTGCCAGCCGGTCGTCGAGAGTCTGCAATCTTGCTGCTCTCCAAAGCGAAAGGAGCGAAGCCGTGCCTGATCACCCGTACAATGTTCTGTTCCTGTGTACCGGCAACTCGGCGCGCTCGATCCTCGCCGAGTCGATCCTTCGGAAGGACGGAGCCGGACGCTTCCAGGCCTTCTCAGCCGGTAGCACGCCAAAAGGCACGGTACACCCGCTGGCGCTGCGCACACTCGAGAGCATGGATTATCCCATTGACGCGATGCGCTCGAAAAGCTGGTTGGAATTCGCCGCTCCCGATGCGCCGGTGATGGATTTCGTCTTCACAGTTTGTGACAACGCTGCCGGTGAGGCCTGCCCCGTCTGGCCGGGTCAACCGATGACCGCGCACTGGGGCATCGAGGATCCCGCCGCGGCCGAAGGCACAGATCTGGAGAAGCAGGCGGCGTTCATCACCGCGTTCCGCTACCTGAGGAACCGGATCGACACCTTCGTGAGCCTCCCCTTACGAAGCATCGACAAGCTCTCGCTCGGCACCAAGCTGCGCGAGATCGGCCGCTCCGAGGGGGCGACACATCAAACACCAAAGGCCGGCTGATGGACACGTTCGATCTTTCGCGGCGCCTGGCCGCCGAAGCGCTCGGCACAGGCGTTCTCGTCGCCACGGTCGTCGGGTCCGGTATCATGGCCGAGACGCTGACCAAGGACGTCGCTCTTGCCCTTCTCTGCAACACGCTGCCGACTGGCGCGATCCTCGTCGTGCTGATCACCGTCCTCGGACCGATCTCCGGCGCCCACTTCAATCCGGCCATCACGCTGGTCTTCACCGGCAAGCGCGAGCTGCCGCCCCAGGAAGCCCTGCTCTACGTCGTCGCGCAGATCGCCGGCGGCATAGCCGGCACGATGGCGGCTCACCTGATGTTCGCCCTTCCCCTGATCGACTTCTCGATGAAAGCCCGCACGGGCGGCGCGCAATGGTTCGCCGAAGCCGTCGCCGCCTTCGGCTTGGTCGCCACCATCCTCGCCGGGATCCGCTTCCAACGCACTGCCGTCCCCTGGCTCGTCGGCCTCTACATCACGGCGGCGTACTGGTTCACCGCCTCGACCTCGTTCGCCAATCCGGCGGTGGCGATCGCGCGTTCGTTGACGAACACCTTTTCGGGCATTCGCCCGGTGGACCTGCCGGGCTTCATTCTCGCCGAGCTGGCCGGCGCATTCGCCGGCATGGTTCTGATGAACTGGATGCTGGGGCGGCCGAAGGCGCGCGGCCCGGTACCGATCGCGGAGACACCAAGATGACCGTCACGATCTATCACAACCCCGACTGCGGCACGTCCCGCAACACCCTGGCCATGATTCGCCAAAGCGGCGAGGAGCCGACCGTCATCGAATACCTGAAGACGCCGCCGAGCCGCGAGAGGCTGGTCGAATTGATCGCGGCCATGAGAATCCCGGTCCGTGCCCTGCTGCGCGAGAAAGGCACTCCCTTCAAGGAGCTCGGACTCGGCGATCCGAAGTGGACTGACGACGATCTGCTCGAGTTCATGGTGAAGCATCCGATCCTGATCAATCGCCCGATCGTCGTCACGCCGAAAGGAGTGAAACTCTGCCGGCCGTCCGAAGCTGTGCTGCAGATCCTGCCGAACGGCAAAATCGGTCGGTTCGTGAAGGAAGACGGTGAAGTGATTGATGCCTGGGCTGCCCGACCTGCCGAACCTCTCTTCGTCCGCCGTATCGCTTCCCGATCTCGCCCGTCTAAGGCCGGTACCGTCCACGCATAAACCGCGCATCCTGCTGTTGTACGGATCCCTGCGTCAGCGCTCGTTCAGCCGCTTTGCAGCCGAAGAAGCTGCCCGCCTCCTGGGGGCGTTCGGCGCCGAATGTCGGATCTTCAACCCGTCCGGTTTGCCGCTGCCGGACGATGCGCCGGCGGATCACCCGAAGGTGGTCGAATTGCGCGAACTGTCGGCCTGGTCCGAAGGGCAGGTCTGGAGCAGTCCGGAGCGCCATGGCAGCATCACCGGCATCATGAAGGCCCAGATCGACTGGATCCCACTGGCGATCGGGGCCGTGCGCCCGACCCAGGGCAAGACGCTCGCGCTCATGCAGGTGAGCGGCGGCTCGCAATCCTTCAACGCGGTCAACCAGCTTCGCATCCTCGGCCGCTGGATGCGCATGATCACGATCCCGAACCAGTCTTCCGTGGCGAAGGCCTACGAACAGTTCGACGACGCGGGACGCATGAAACCGTCGCCCCACTACGACCGCATCGTCGACGTGATGGAAGAACTGATGAAGTTCACGCTGCTGACGCGCGATTGCTCCAACTACCTCACCGACCGATACAGCGAACGCAAGGAAGAGGCGGCCAAGCTGCAGGAACGGCTCGCCTTGCAAAGAGCTTTGTGAGGCGGGGCGGCCCCAATGCTCGGTAGGGGCCGCTGCCCTCAAGCCCTGTAGTCGAGCGACTTGAAGCTGAGATGCTTAACGCCCTCCGGCGCATCCGCGAGCTTCCGGATGTTCGCCCAGGTCTGCTTGTAGTTCGGGATGATGAATTCATTCACCCCGGGTGAGACGACGTTTCCCTGCACGCCGGTTGCCTGGGCGAAGAGCATGAACGTTTGCTTCGGCTTGGCGGTCGGCGTCGGATAGACCATGGCCTGGGTCGATCCGTTGTCGTTGTAAAGCTCGACCAGATCACCGGGCTTGAGCCGAAGCTCGTCCATGTCCTGCGGGTTCATCTGGAGGTAGGGGTACGGCATCCGATCCGCGACGAACTCGTTGTCCTGGTCGAGATAGGAACTCTGCCAGGTGACATTGGCGCGGCCGTTGTTGATGAGGAACGGGAATTTCTTCATCTCGGCTTCTTTGCCGGGCGCTTGCAGGCCGCGCCACTGCGTCTCCATGAACTTGGCCTTGCCGTCCTTGCTGTTGAACTTGCCGTCGGCGTAGAGCCGCTTGGTGCCGAGTATCCGCTCGGTGCCGCTCGTTGCCGGCGACGCCGCCGTTGACGCGGTAGCCCCAGTCGTTTGGACCGGCTCCTTGCCGCGGGCGCCTTCAATGGCCGGTCCCTTCAGGACCTCTCCGGTCTTTGTCCCAGTCGACGTGCCTGCGGCGATGGGACCCGTTGTTTCGAGTCCAACCGCCGGCTCCTGGAAGCCGTTGGTCCCCATGGTGCGCAACCGGGCATACGTCACGAACTCGCCGCCCTTCTCATGCTGATGATAGCCGTCCATGAAGGCATCTTCTTCGGTCTTCCAGTCGAAGCCCTTGAAGCGGTCGGCGATATCGGCTTTGCCCTGCTCGCGCAGCACCCGCTCCATGTTGTTGGCGATGCGTGCCGCGATCAGGCAATCGGGCATCGCCTGCCCCGGCGGGTCCATGTACTTCTCGGTCAGGCGCATGCGGCGTTCGCCGTTCATCGACGTGAGATTGGCCTCGCCGGCTGTCGCCGCCGGCAGCCACACGTGGCTGGCCTCGCCGATCTTGGTCGGTACGATGTCGACATCCACCGCAAACAGCCCGCCCTTCTTGATGGCGTCGACGATCGCGTTGATCATCGCAGGCCGGTCGCCGTAGGACGCCGTCATCATGGCGTCCTTCACCATGTCGGTGCGCTTCTTGTAGGCCTGCTTGAACTTGAACGCGTTCAGCGTGGTCTTGTAGTGGTCGCATCCCCAGATGTGGTGGACACCGCCCTTGCCCTCGATCAGGAGTTGGTCGACGTACGCAGCGGGTCGTCCAACATGCGCATCGGAAGGCCGCGAGTAGCCTTCCTGGTGCCCGCCCATACGGACGCAACCGCCGCCGGGCCGACCGATATTGCCGGTTGCGAGCGCGACGTTCACCAGGGCGCCATTGGTGCGGTAGTTGTCGTTGCCCCAGATCAGGCCCTTCTCGTACGCGAACATCGTTCGCCGACGTGCATTGGCTGCCTTGGGCTGCGCGATCCACTCGGCGGATTTGCGAATTTCATCGGCGGACAAACCCGTGATCGTCGCGGCCTCTTCAAGGCTGATCTTGTTGGCGGCCTTCATCTGGTCGAAGTTCGTCGTCGAAGCGTCAACGAAGGCTTTGTCGACCCAGCCCTTGTCTACGATGTAGGTCGTCCAGGCATTGAACAACGCGAGGTCGGTGCCGGGATTAATCGCCAGGTGCATGACGTTGTCTTTGCCGGCTTCGACCTCGCAGGCGTTAACGGTCACCGTTCGACGCGGATCGACGATGATGACCTTGGCGCGCTCCACCGGCTCCGAGCCAAACTCGGCCTTCTTCTTGTCCAGCGAGGTTCCGCGCAGGTTCGGGACCCAGTGATTCAGGAAGTAGTTGGTCTGGGTCTCGAGCGCGTTGGTACCGACCGCGACGATCGTGTCGGCAAGCTCGGCATCTTCGTAGCAGTTGTTGAGCTCTCCCACGCCCATGTCGCGGGTGGCGTGGACTTCCGAGTTGTACGCCGGCCGATTGTGAATCCGGATATTCTTCACCTTCATGGCGCCGAAGTAGAGCTTTCCGGTGCCCCAGGTATTCTCATAGCCGCCGCCGGCGCCGCCATGGTCGAACGCCGAAACGAACAGGCCGTCCTCGCCCATGTCGTTGATCACTGCGACCGTCACGCGGGCGACGAGGTCGAGCGCGTCGTCCCAGCTTGTGGGCTGCATCTGCCCATAGCGCCAGACCATCGGATCCGTGAGGCGCTGCAACTGCGTATTGCGCTGCTGGGAGTAGCTCATCTCCGCCATGCGAGCGCCGCGAATCGAGCCCAAACCCGAGTTCACGACGCAGTCCTTGTCGGGCTTGATGACGATGTGCACATCTTGCCCATTCTGGCGCACGATGTTGTACATCGAAGGCGAATACCAGGCTGCGGTCTCCGCGCCCTGCTGCTTGCTCAGATCCGCACCGAACTTGTTCTGATTGGGCGCCGTCCCGCCCTGTTTACTGGTCGACCAAGTGTAGGCCTTGTAGCCGCATCCGACGATGCAGTAGTGGCATGTAACGTTGGATTCCTGGGCGTCCGCGGGGATGATCGGGAGCCGGTCGATTTGACGCTTGTAGGCCATGGTCGTTCCTCCCCCTTAGAGCACGTTGGAAAGGCGGCCGTAGAGCAACTCGTCCACGCCTTCGGCGTAGATGTCGCCCTTGTCGTCGACACGGAGCACGTACTGCGGGAGGTTTTGCGTGGCCTGACCCCAGATCTGCTGGCCACCCGCCTCGCAGTCGAAGCGCGAATAGTGGCCGGGACAGTTCATGGCCCGATCGGCTGCGCTGTAATTGAGGGTGAAGCCCTTGTGCGGGCAGATGGTCGTGAAGCCGACGATGTCGCCTTCGGTACCGACCCCGCCCGGCACCTGCTTGCCGAGCTTCAAGAGCACGCCAGGAGCGTTGTCGTCGGGATAGGAGACGTTCAGCGGCTCGTTGGGCTTGAGATCCGTGACGTTAGCCAGACGATTGACCGGATAGTCTACCCTTGCAGCGGCCGTCGCAGCTTGGGTGGTGGATGGCGAGATTGAGCTGACGGCAACGCCGGCGGCGGCAAGACCCGCCCCGCTCATGAAGCGACGGCGGCCGACATCGACCATACGATCGCAGCGCGACATGGTGAATGCTCCTCGGGTTCGCCAGTACGCCTACTGGCGGGTGTTTCCTCGAAGATCGGACCGGTACGCCTACCAGCCGGAGCGCTCGTTATTCTGTCGCAAGCCCGTCACATCGAAGAACTACGATGTGTCGAGACGTCTCGACATATTCAATAGTCGAAACGTACTGGCTTGTCACCTGCTCCGTGGGTTAAAGATGATGCACCTTGATGAATCGCGCGGAGATTACGGAATGCGGAAGTCCATGCTGGCGGTTGCCAGCCACGCCAGCATGAGGCCGGCCGAAGGAAGTCTGACGGAGCCTCACGCGATTTCCGCTCTTGCTGCGCTTGCTCAGCCCACGCGCCTGGCGATCTTCAGGCTGCTCATCAAGCACGAGCCGGTCGGCATCACCGCCGGCGTGATTGCCGATACCATTGGCGCGCCGCACAATACGCTTTCGTCGCACCTGGCCATCCTGGTGCGTGCGGGGCTGCTCCGTAGCACGCGCGAGGGACGCACGATCATCTACCGCTCAAACGTCGAGGGCATGCGGTCGTTGATCGCCTTCCTGGTGAACGACTGTTGCGACGGACATCCCGAGCTCTGCAATCTGGTCGCGGCTGACGCAACAGCCTGTTGCGCAGCCACCCCGAAGGCCCGAAGCGCGAAGAAGGTCGTCAAGCGCAAGAGTTGACCGCCGGGGCCGATCTCTTGGACTTCGTTGGGACTTTCCGTTCAGACTATCGCGGGCTTTTCTTTTTGGCGCGCATGCTGCAGTGAGCGCCGGCCGGCTTGTCGGTCACAGCATTGCGGGCCTAGTCGACAGGCTCTTGATCTCGATTGGGGCGAAATCCGCGAGCGCTCTTCGCGCATCATCTGCGAACCCAATCGTGCTAGATCGTATTCCAGCGTGGAAATGGTGCCCAGGGGCGGCGCCGCAATGCGAGCCTAATACATTGTAACCACAAATGTTTTTCAAATAGACCGATTTATCCTACCAACGCCGATACCAACAATTTGAGGACGTCGTCGGACGACTTCAGTGAGAAAGCGGTGCCAGGAATGTGCCGGGCGATACATCAGGCATATATTATCGCGCTTGGGCACGGGAGAGTTCGCTGGCCGATTACTATCCTTTGATCTTACGCGCAGTGCAAGGCTTGGACCCCAACGCTCCGAGCGCGAGCCGCCGCGCGCTCTATGAGCGCGCAAGAGCCGCGCTGAATTCACAGTTACGGGGCGTCCAACCGGCGCTATCCGAATTGGAGGCCACACGCGAGCGGTTGGCATTAGAAGAAGCGATCCGGGAAGTTGAGGCCGAAACTCACCTAGCAAACCCGAGAGGAGGCCTCGAACAGAGCCCTAGTGATCCACTCGCTGAACTCGCTCGGCTAATCGGACAGATGGATCCGTTCGGAACGTCGGCCAACACCGAACCACGTCCTGCGGGAACTGCACAGCAGCCTCTTGATACGCTCACATCGAACGAGCCGATCGTCACCGCTGGTCCACCCCAGTGGCTAGAAGACGTGCGCAGAAGAATGAGAAACGTTGTCGACGAGATTTATCCCCCAGCCGTGACTTTGGAGCCGCCGACGCCTCCAATCGAGGTGATACCGGAACAAGACATTGCCAACGCGATCGCGTTTCGGCCCTCGCGCCGCGGTCCGTTGGAGTTGCTGCCCGACCCACCGAAGGACCCGCACGACCCCGAACAGTCACAACTGTATTTGCGCGTTCGTCAGCAACTGGAAAAACTGCAAGCAGACATCCCCAGCCAAGAGCGCGCTCAAATAGACGATGCCGTAAATGACTTTTTGGCGCAGCCCGCGAGTTGGCAGCAAGTCGAATTCAAGAAGGTCTTGTGGCTTTGCGGAAATGCGCTCCGAAACATCCTCGCACAACACGACGCAGTAAAAGACAACCCCGAACCGCATTATTCCAAACTACCTCCGTCTGTCGCGGAGGCGATGCGTCGTCCCGTTGAAGCATGGAATGTATTCGTTCTCGGCGATCCCGATATGGCGGGCTTGGATGAGAGGAGGCTGGGACCTCAAGAGCAGCGGTCGATCGTAAACGACATCAAGATCGCCAGACCAATCGTCGAAAGCGCTTCCGCGGATCGCAATATTACGACGGAGCAAACCGCTAAGGTCTTGGATGCGGGTCTACATGCCGCGTCCACAACGGCAGACAACATCAACGCCAGACAAGCGCAACAAGTCGTCGCTGGCACCGTTAGAAACCTGATTACACAGCTCGTTCGCCGCGCCTATTTGACGTGCCTAGCTATTGCTGAACCGAAGAGCGACGACGATCGAGCACTCGTCGAAGAATATAAGAAAGGAATTGCCCGCGGCGCAGGAAACGGCCTTGCAACTGCGGCAGTTAGCGCAACGATAACAATCGCCGCGCCACACGCGGCGTCTTTCTTCGATTTTGTCGTTCAGCACGCCGGAGCGATCAAAGAATATTTCGCGATTGCATCCCACAGTCCGCAGCTAGTTCAAGTGATAGATACCATCGAATACGTTCGTCTGAAGCTCACTTCCGAGAAACAATAGCTGCGACCATTAGGTCTCACTGCATTTTCTTTCGCCCCGAAATTCTGTCCACTGTCGCAACCCTGCTCGATCCCTGAAAAGGTCGGTTCGCCCTGCTAATTCTTCCTGCCGACGAACGACCTTTCGCATCCTGGTCGCACCGGCGCCACTCCCCGCTAGTCCAAGCCAGAACGCCAAATGGACGCCTCGTGGGTCTGGCCGCAGGACACCTTAGATTGCGTTACCGCGGCGACCATTGCGGTTGGGTGGACGTGCCCCGCATTTCCGACAGTCGGGTTCCGACTAAAGTCGGCACATGTCGGGCGCCTGACCTCTAGTTGATCGCGCCGGAAATCGCAAAACCGTGGTCGGCGACACTTTTACAATCGTTTTCAATATCTTAATTCAAGTTTACGATAGTAAGGGGCGCTTTGCGGGCGAAGCATTTCGCAGGAAGGGCCCGTTGGCGCACCGTTGTTCACAGGGAAGCACCCTTCGTAGCAGTGTCGCCACCCTAGAATATTCGTATAGGTTGTCCACCATGGCCAAGAGCGACCTCCTTATCTCACTCGTGCGAGCCGGCGCCGCCGGCGACAAGTCCATGCTGCGCTCGACTGTGGAAGCGCTCGTGGCGGATGAGCGCGCTAAGAGCCATCACGCGGTCGCGGACAGGCTCGAACGGGCGTTGCAGGCGGTCTCCGTCACGCCACCAAGTTTGGCCACATCTCAGCGATCCGTTCACGCGAACGGCCGTGATACGATTTTGGAAGTCACAGCGCGCATTTCGATTGACGACTTGGTGTTGCCGCTTCCGGCGAGAGCCGAAGGACTTCAATTGATCGAAGAGCACGTGCGCGCAGATGTACTTCGAGCCAACGGATACGAGCCGCGGCATCGCATTCTGCTATCTGGCCCCCCTGGAAACGGCAAGACTTCCTTTGCAGAAGCGATCGCCGAAGGCCTCGCCTTACCGTTCTTTGTTGTTCGCTACGACGCATTGGTCGGAAGCTACTTGGGCGAAACGAACGCGCGCCTTCGCGCGCTCTTCGACTACGCGCGCACTCAACCGTGCGTCCTGTTTTTCGATGAGTTCGATGCGATCGGCAAGGAACGCGGAGATGACCATGAGACCGGAGAAATCAAGCGCGTTGTTTCGTTCTTATTGATGCAAATCGATAAGCTTCCGAGCTACGTTGTTACTATCGCGGCAACTAATCATGCCGAATTGCTCGATAGGGCCGTCTGGCGTCGCTTCCAGTTAAAACTGTCATTTCCAGCGCCGCAAATTGCGGAGATCGCTCGCTATATAGAACGCGTCATTGCCAGCTGGCCGGAGCGGCCGACGCTGACACCTAACGCACTCGCGCAAAAAATTGAAGCGACCTCGTACGCAGAGGTCTTGGATTTCCTCCAGAATGTCAGGCGCCGGCAAATCTTGGGTTTGGGGGAGGTCTCGATAAACTCTGCGCTTTCTTCCGAGTTCGCCAATTGGTCATCAAGAGTAAAGCCAGAGAACATTTATGGTGGGCGATCCAACGAAGCCGCTACTGCGGCTACAGCCGGGCAACCAAGAAGCAAGGCCGACAGGCAGACAACAGGCGATACCTAGGCCCGCCCCCTTTTCTCCGGCCACTCAGAACGCTGCGTTCGGCCCCCGCTTTCGGCGGCTTGAACAAGCATTGGCCAGAGACCCATCTGGATTGACGCTACGTACTGATCCCTCCGCGTTGGCTCCGGAACGACTACTGGTGTTCGAAGTTCGAGGCGCCGTCGCAAATTTTGCGACCGCAATTCGAAGGGTGCCCGGCCTCGAACTGATTGACGAAGAAGAGCTTGAGGGCGACGACAAAGACAAGTCTCCGGAAGCGTACCTGCTCGTGCCGGATGCTGTGGCGTTGCACAACATCCTCTCGCTTTGGAAGCGGTGGACCACTGGACAGGAGCTTGGAACCGGATTTGCTCCGTGGCGCGATGTTTTCGCGACCCTTCGCGAAATCAGAGTTTGGGGGCCGAGCGACCGTGTCCAAGAGGGCGATCGCGAAATTTTAGCTGGAGAGATCGAATTGATGGGAGAAGATCAATCTCTCATCATCGAAATTGAGTTGGTTTTTCGCGCGTCAGAGGAGCTAGCGGCAGAGACGGAACGGACTGTAAACGGCGAGATTGCTGCAGCTGGGGGTGCGCTTATTTCAAGGTGCCGCATCCCCGACATCGCTTACCATGCGATCCTTGCGCGTCTACCGGTGGCTGCGATCCGACAGATCGCGGAACGCTCGCCATCTGGCATTAGTGGCTTGGATGCCGTGATGCATATTCGGCCACAGAGTGTCGCACTGCCGGTGGAGGTAGATGACACTGGCGAACAAGCAGGCCTCATTCCCCCACCGCCTGGTAACGAAGAGCCAATCCTAGCCATCTTGGATGGGGTTCCTGTCTCAGAGCATCCGCTGCTTCGTGGCCGACTGAGTATCGACGACCAGTTCAATCTTGAACCGCTTGCGGTCGTGGAAGAAAGAACTCATGGCACAGCGATGTCTTCGCTAGTTGTGCATGGCGACCGGAACGTCGGTGAACCGCCGTTGGGACGCCGTATTCATTGCGTGCCGGTGCTCGGTGAGGCTGATCAGTTCCCTCAAGACCGGCTAGTCGTTGATTTAGTCTATCAGGCCGTAACGGCAATGCGTCGAGACGCCGATCCAACTGCTCCGTCTGTCCTAATAGTGAACCTCTCGCTAGGAAATGTGCGAAAGCCATTCCAGGGGCGCCTTTCGCCCTGGGCGCGACTTATCGACAGATTGTCACACAGCTACGGAATTTTGTTCTGCGTGAGCGCTGGCAACCATGCTGAGCGGTTCGATATCACTTCGATCGCCACGATGGCCCAGTACGAAGCGACGACACAGCCCGATCGCGCAACGCGCACACTTGAGGCACTATCTCAGTTGGTTACATCGCGGCGGCTGCTCTCGCCTTCCGAAACCGTCAATGGAATTACCGTTGGCGCAGCGAACATAGATGCCGTCAGCGACGCGCAACGGCGGACCGCACGAAACCGCGTCGATCCGTACCATCCGATGGTAACTGCCAATCCCTCTAGTAGCTTGGGTCCGGGGTTCGCGAACAGCGTCAAGCCTGACATCCTGATGCCGGGCTCTCGTGAGCATTTGAGTATGGTTGCAAGTGGAGCAGGGCTGAGTGTCCGTCCGGCGGGACCGGCTCGACCACACGGCCTCAAAGTGGCGGCGCCACCGCGGGGCGGTGCCGCCGGCATGGAGCACTATACCAACGGCACAAGCGCTGCCGCAGCGCTGGCATCTCGCACTGCTCACAGAATACATGACGCACTGGAAGCAGAATACGGCGAACAGTTTCTCGCGCTATCTCTTCATCAACGAGCAGTCATCCTCAAGGCCCTGCTCGTTCATACTGCGGTGTGGCCAATAGATAGCGCAGAACTCATTAGAAGCGTACTTGGCCCAGCCAATCCTAGGCAACACGTCAGACAGAGAGATAATATCCGCCGGTTCCTAGGGTATGGCGTGGTGGACGCGAGCGATGCGATTTATTGCGCTTCCGATAGAGCGACCTTCTGGGCAAGCGGATCGCTCGCCCCAGAGACCCGGCGCCCCATTGTCGTTCCGCTACCGGTATGCATGAGCGGACAGGCTCTTCCGCACTCCGTAAGTGCGACCCTTGCTTGGTTTACCCCAGTGCAGCCCGGCCGACAATCATATCGGTCGGTGAGGCTGTCGCTACTTACATCCGAAGATATCGACCAATTTCGGGTATTACCTGCGAAATCACAGCCCGACACCAATCAGGCAGGCAGAGGCACGGTATTTTCTAGACGGTGGGAGGGGAGCAAGGCTCCTGCTCTAGCTCAAAATTCTGCGGTGGAGCTTGTTGTACAGCGTGAACCTGATCGCGGCGCGCAGATCGACGAGTTAGTTCCTTTCGGCCTCGCCGTCACTGTCACCATGCCGAGCGTTGCCGAAGTATATAGCCAAGCCCGGGCCAGAATTACACCGCCCGTCCGCGCTCGCGCGAGAACGCGCTGATCCCAAGTGCCAATATCGGATATCCCTTCAAGGGCAGCCATCTGATCGCGCTGCGAGTAACCAAAGATTTCAGCTGACGATGAATAATCGAACAAGGGCATTGCCCGTCGTTGCAACGATAGTCGGAGCTTTCGCGAGCCTCCATCTAACCGCGGCTTTTGCAGGCGAGAACTCAGCCAAGACGCCAGAGTGCAAGGAAATTACAACTCGCCTCGTCGAGCAAACCGGCGCCCGCTTCGATCACCTCTCCCCATCGGGCGGAAGCGTCTTCTTTTCGAACCCAAGGATGGTCCTGATCTGCGATCCGAAGTTTATCACCTATGTATCGCTAACGTGGAATTCGAGCGGATACCCTTCAAACGAATGGTTTACCGTGCTGGCGAAGGCCGGCGCCGCTGTGACCGGCGCCGCTCAAAAACCATTGGAAGACGCCGCTCATCGCTGCCACCGAGCCGCACTAAGGGATAGAACCGAACTAGCGGAAGCAAATCTGAATGACGCCAAGATCGATTGCCAGGCCTTCACGCGAGACGGCGGCGGTGTCGTGATCAATGTCGGCAAGCCAGATCCGAAGTGACCTCCTACGAAGTTCCGATGGCAATCCGTTCAAGCTCACGAATACGCTGCCAAATGAGAGCGATCTCACGCGACAGTTGTTGATCCAATTCACGCGCAGTTTCTTCCCAACTCTCTCGCGCCTCATCTAGCTGACGGCGCCTAGGCAAATGCTCTTCCTTGGGGATGTCCTCTTCCCATTCGTAGTCAAGGCCCGAGGTTTTCTGGCGCATGATTTTAGCGAGGTCAGAAAGACCAGATCGCAATTGCTCCAGTGCTGAAATTGCGTTGAGCCGGCAGTTTTGCGAAGCAGACGCACGTGGATTGCGTTCGCTGTAGAGCTTCATCGAACGCAACGATGCACGGCAAGCACTGGTAAAATCGAACGCCTTTTCTGGCCAAGAGGCGTAGATTTCGTCCCATGGAGCGTTGTCGTACTCCCAAAGCAGCCCATCAATTCGAAGGTCGTCGACGGCCTTCCTGACGATCTCTCGCTCGGCCTCCAGCGAGACGGCCGCCTTAACAATCATCGAAACGGCAGCGGCAGCCGATTGGCGGCGTTGCTCTGCTAGCTGGCTATAAACGGGTCGGACTGCGAGGTATGCCGCCAGCAACGCAACTATGGCGGCAATGAGCGTCTGCCACTTTTCCAACCCGGTCCAGAAGTTATCGGCAAACAACGGCCCGGCAATCCCAGTCCAAGCAATGAGAGCGCAGCTGGACACAAGCAATGCAAAGGCGATCAAGTCGGAGGGAGGTTTGCGCATGTTTTTGACCGAGGAGAAGTCTTGCGAGTATGTAATCGTATATTGCCGCCACGACGGTTAGGATTGATTAAAGCGTAAGTATCGGGGTCGCGCGCCGGTTCGTCGCAGCCCCCAGATATCCACACCCACTAGCCGCAGTAGCCAACTGGGCACCCAGACCTCAACGAATTGACGATTTGCCAGCCGTCACCAGCCCGGGTTTCATGGTGCTATGGGTAGCAAATCGCGAGAGGGCATATACGGCGGCGCAGTTCGCGCCAAGGAAGAGCGCGCAGCGGAAGCGCGCAAGGCTGCCGATCGGCTCGCTTGCGAGGCATGGACTGCCCGCATGCTGGCGTTCCAAGGGCCAGCGCAGCCGTCCCCTGTCCTAGGCGATGCACTCAACGCCGGCTATCGCTACCTCGAAGTGAAGTGCCTAGGCTGCGACACTCATCAGACGGTTGCGCTCGATATCGTGCGGCGGCCGAAGTCGACGCCAATCCACGAGTTGGAACGCTACATGCGGTGTAAACTCTGTTCTGAACAGCGCGGCTATCCGTTCAAGCGCAGCCATCTGATCGCGGTGCGCCCGACCAAGATATCAGCTAACGATCCGCGATCGACGTGGTGGCCGGGCGAGCGCTGAGATCACACTGACGCGAGGAATACGATGCAGATTTGGGTACACACAGCTGATGCCGAAACAGAGGTCTTCAGTAGCAATCTTGCTGCCGAAGAATGGGCAGCGAGCAATGGTTCTCCGGAACGAAGGATCATCGAGAAGCGGATGGAAAACCGTATAAGTCAGCAACCCCCCATCAAGCGCGTCACTGTCCGCGCCGCTGAGGATGGCTCATTCACGAGCCAGCGAGGCGGCAAGGGCGACTGCGTAATTGCGTCCGTAGCAACCGCCCTCAAACTGGACTACCAAGCTGTCGCTCAAGCCTTCGATGTCGCATTGGATGAGAAGGGCGTTCCGGTGCTCACCGGCGGCATCTATGATTTCAGCATCTTTGGGGTGCTTCTAAATCTGGGCTGGCTCACTTGCCCCTTAATACCGTCTGAACTTGATGACGACCCGACCCAATCAAGCGTGAGACAGCCCAGCCGCGATGAGATCAGAGAATTGATCAAGGGCCGGCGCGCCATCATCTGCTACAACGATGAGACCGCCAACTTCCACGCCATCGCTTGGAACGGCGAAGAGGCGATCGATTGTTCGGATGGAATGATCATCGATGTATCCGAACTTTCGTTTCAGCACGTACTGGTTTTTGAAAAGTCCGATCGAGCCGCCTAGCGGGATGAGCACTGTGTCGCATTTTTAGAGTAGCAAAGATGGCAACACTGGACTTCAGCGAACTGAGCAGCAAGCCCGTAGGCGAGACGTTCGAAGGCCTCATACGCATGGTTGGAGAACGATTGGGCGTGACCGTTTCGTGGACTGGCCGGGGCGCGGATCAAGGCCGCGACCTTGTCTTTGTCGAAGCGCAATCCGGCCGAATTGGATCAACTCCCGTTCGTTGGCTTGTAAGCTGCAAAGACAATTCTAAGTCCAATCAAGCCGTTTCAGAACAAGAGGTCGGAAGCATCGTCGACAAGGTGCGGCAGCATGGTTGCGATGCCTTCTTGTTGGCAACAACGACGACGGCCGGGACTGCGCTCAAGGCCAAACTCGATGCTCTTGCGAGCAATGAACGCGACCGCATCCAAACTAAAGTCTGGGATCGCTTCGAACTGACGCGTATGCTGTTGTCGGACCAGTTCGCCGATTTGTTGCGGCAATTTTTCCCGAAACAAAACGCGCAAAACGCCGTCAGGGAGTTAGACGCCGCCCGGCAAAAGGTGGAAGCGTCCGTTCCAAGGCAAGTCGTCGGCGCGATTAGACGCCACCTCGTCCCGCATAGCGAGCGATACGCTTCTTTAACAGGCGCAGCCGTTTGGCCCCACGACGCCGATCAACAGAAGATTATTGATCAATTGCGAGCGATCATCGTTAATCGCCCTCTTTCGCCTCTAATTGTGCCGAGACTAGACGAGCTTCACTTCGACGCATTTCTAGCGCTCGCGGATCGCGTGATCCGGACCTTTCCAACGCAAGCTTACGACTACCTTTTGTCGTATGCCCAGACGACTACGGACAATAGTCGACTTTTTAATCTGATCGAACTCTTACGAGAGTTCGATCAATTCTCTGACGACTTGGAGCAGTCAATCGCAGCTCGATGCGACGAAGAGACCCTTTGGGACCTGTATCATGAAACTGTCGAGGAGGGCCTAACCGACACTTCGTACTGGGACGCGGACTTACCAAGCGAGATCGCGCAATTCCATCAGAACATCGAGATCGTCAATATTGAGGTTGATGATCTGCAATTTAGCGGCGGGGATGCCGTAACGTTCAGTGCCACATTACGGCTCGATGTAAGTGGAAGCACAGATGAGGGCGAACATGGTTATCCGACCGAACAAAAGAGCTTCTTGTACAAAGTGTCTGGGTATCCCGACGGCGCTCGCGTGAGCATCGACGACGTCAAATTTCGATATTGAGCAAATGTGCAACCTCTATTCCATCACCACCAACCAAGCCGCGATCGCCGCCCTATTCCGCGTCGTCAATCGTTACGTAGGCAATCTGCCGGCGATGGCCGGCGTCTTTCCGGACTACCCTGCTCCCGTTGTTCGCAACACCGACGCCGGGACTGAACTCGCGCTGATGCGTTGGGGGATGCCGCCACCGCCGCGAACAGGAGGGCCGCCGGTGACCAACATCCGCAACGCGTCATCCCCGCACTGGCGCGGCTGGCTAAAGCCGGAAAACCGATGCCTTGTGCCGTTCAACAGCTTCGCCGAATACGCGCCTGAACCGAACCCAGCGACGAAAAGGAAAGACGTCGTTTGGTTTGCGCTGAACGACGATCGGCCGCTGACGGCGTTCGCCGGCATTTGGTCAGTATTCAAGGGCGACCGCGGCACCAAGTCAAAGCCGATCGCCGGCCCTCACAACGTCTACGGCTTCCTGACGACGGCGCCGAACGCCGTCGTCGCGCCGATCCATCCGAAGGCCATGCCGGTTATCCTGACGACTGAGGAAGAACGCGACGTCTGGATGCGGGCGCCATGGGATGAGGCAAAGGCGCTGCAACGACCCTTGGATGATGATGCACTCAAGATCGTCATGCGCGGGGTTGATAAAGAGGACCGCGTGGTTGCCTAACTTCCCAGTACGACCTTGAAGGCGGGCGTCGGCAAGCTCTTTCGCACGGGACGACAAATGGACTAACCTATGGTTGTGAATGCAACTCGGTTCGGGGGCTCACATGCCTAAAGCGAGGATAGTGTTGCATGGCCAACGATGAGCATGTTTCCTTACTCTGGCAGGGAGTGGCCGCTTGGAACGCATGGCGTCAGAATAATCCCGAAATTAATCCTGACCTCGCTGGAGCATGCTTTAGCGAGGCGAACCTAAGCGTTATTGACCTTTCGGGGGCGGACCTCTCCGGTGCTAACCTCAGCAAGTCGTGGCTCGATCAAGCCAAGCTCAACGGGGCAAATTTCAGCAGGGCGGACCTCAGCGGCGCGAACCTAAGCACTGCGGACCTCTTTGGCGCGAACCTAAGCGGGGCAAACCTCGAGGGATCGAACGTTTGCCAAGCAAGCCTTGTGTGGGCGAACCTCGGCGGAGCAAACCTTTGCAATGCGATCTTGGTGGGGACGAACTGCCAGGGTGCAAATCTCAGCGGCGCTAACCTTGCCGGGGCGTGGCTCGAGGGTGCCACTTTGGTGGACACGGACCTCAGGTCCGCTGATCTCACTGGCTGCCGCATCTATGGTGTATCCGCATGGGGTCTTAAGCTGAGCAGCGACACCAAGCAGAAGAACTTAATCATCACAACTCTGGGCGAGGCCGTGATCACGGTCGACAACATTGAAGTCGCGCAGTTTATCTACCTAATGTTTCATAATCAAAAGCTCCGTGAGGTGATCGATACCATCACTTCAAAGGTGGTGCTGATCCTTGGCCGCTTCACAGATCAGCGCAAAGCGGTCCTCGAGGCGCTACGTGACGAACTGCGAAAGCGTGACTACTTGCCGATCCTCTTCGACTTTGAGAAGCCTCTGAGCCGCGACACGGACGAGACGATCACGCTGCTCGCTCGGATGGCAAGGTTTGTCATTGCCGACATCTCTGACGCCAAATCCGTGCTGCAGGAGTTGCGCGCTATCGTGCCAGACCTCCCCTCGGTGCCCGTGCAACCAATCATCGTCGCGATACAGGAGGAGCCGGGCATGTTCGACTTCTACCGAAACAGGCCATCGTTCTTGGCGGTCCACCGCTACGTCGATCAAGAGCAATTGCTTTCTGACCTCGGCGACAAGGTAATCCGGCCCGCTGAACTAAAAGTTCTGGAGCTTCGAGGTTAGATCGCGTACGTGGCGCCGCCGTTGAAGTGCCTATAAGGAAACCCCTAGCCCTTCTCCCGTCTTCGACGCCATGGCGCCCGAAGCAAATCGCCTTAAGGATTGAACCGGTGAAACTCCCGTTTTGCCCGGCCATCTTCCCGGTTGTACCCGGTCGCGGTCTTCCGATACTCAGAGCAGACCGCAGGCAGCGCCAACTGCCTGCGGTCCTGACCTGCAACACGATAGGATAGATCATGCAGCAAGCTGCCAGCACCATACCCCAACTCTTTCACGGCTATCAAATTGCGAACGCTGAAAAGCGCCGCGTCTACGCAAGAGCCGAGCAAGCTGCCGACAACGACGAGGCGGCCGATGTCGCCTGCGATGCAGCACACGCGGCTGCGGAGACTGTCGCCGATGCCATTTTTGCCACGCCGTTTGCGTCCCCTTCCGATATTGCAACGAAGGCTCAATTGCTCCTTGCGCGCGGTGATGATCCAGCTGACCTGTTCCACTATCGACCAGACGATCTTGTGCGCTTCCTAAAGGAAGTCATCGCCTTCGCCCAACGATGACGAACGCCGAGCGCACCGAGCGCGTTGGAGCGCGCAGTAAGCTCACGCTGGGCGCCCCGCGCCGGTGCGGAAAGCGTTGGCCCACGATCCCGAAGGCTCGTAGGCGCGTCTGGGGCCGCCTGCGGAAGCACTGCCGCCGCTACGGGCCGGAAGCCGGGGTCCATTTTGACGCGCGTTGGTGGCGCATCTGGGACCGCCTGAAGCGCGCCGCGATCGAAGCGGCCGCGGGGATCAGCTGATGGTCGACGGGCTTCCATATTGGCCGGCGGCGCTGCGGCTGGATCAGGCGGCCGCCTATTGCGGTCTGAGCGTCCCGACGTTTTCCGCAGTCTGCCCGGTCAAGCCGATCGAATTCACGGCGTCCAGCCGAGGCCGGCGTTACCTGCGTGCCCGGCTGGACGAATGGCTTGACAATCTGGACCCCAACCCGAAAGAGCCGCCGCGACGCAAGTTCGGCGACATGATCGGCGGTCAGGGCCGCTCATGACAAAGCGTTTCCGCCCTCTACACGAGTTGCCGCTTTTCGCCGGCGAGGAAGATTTGGCGATGGCTGTCTTAGGGCCGGGCCAGCTACGGCATTGGAAGCAGGTCGTCCAACTGTTGGAGGAGCGCGGCTTTCCAAGAAGCGACGCGCTGATGAGCGGCCGGTATACGCCAGCCGTCAAAGCCTTCTTCGACCGGGAATACCGGGTAATGGGGCGAGAACAGGTTTCGGCGCCGCATTCGCCCGCGAAGTTGGGGGCGGCACATGGTCGGAGCGCTGAGCAGTTGGGATCATGGCCGGGGTATGGGAAAAGTGGCGGTCGCCGGCGGACTTGAGGCACAGGCAAGCGATAACGGCAGTGTCCCTGCGTTGCCGCCCTCTTCCAAGCATGGCAACCTGCCGGCCAGGTGATTGGGGGGGGGGGACAGATGAAGCGGCTTCAGAAATTTGTTGAGCGCGGCGCCTACGGCGATGGACCCGGCCGAACCGCCTACGCCCTAGATCCTGCGAAGCTGCCCGAACCGAACGCCGGCTTTGAGTGGCGCGTCGTCAGCGACTTCCGGCCGGGTGAAGCGATCTTGGCCGATCAGCGCTTGAAGCCGCTGTTCCAGCGCGCGCTCGAAACCGGCGTCGCGCTTGTGTCGCACGATTGATCGACAAGGATATCACGATGGCCTGATCGGTCATTTCAGCGCCGGCAAGTCAGTAAGATCATCTTGATTGATGCTCTCCGGTTCATCGACACGTCGTTCGTAGTTCGCGGCCAATCGCAAGAGCCGCTTCCTGATGAACGGTTCAGCTTGTTCCGCAATGGCCCGCAGGGTACGTGCTCTCTCTTTGCAAAATTCGTCGTCCATCGCGTCCCGCCGAAATCAATGCGGGATACTGCCACTAAAGCGGCCGGGCTATGTGTGACTTAGATTACATCGTTGTCGGGTTTCTCCGCAGCTCACCGCGTCTTGATAGTCAATGCTCACGTCAGTCGATAACAAACGCGACGCCAATCCAAGCGCCCTTTCGCCAAACGACGTTGCACGAGTAAGTTTTGCTGGGCGGAACGATCAGCGTGAATTGGTCCGGAAGGTGTGACGGCGGATCATCTGCTTTCAGCGCCGCGCCATTCTCTGTGATGTTGCCGACGACACAGCACAGTGACAGGTCACCAACCCTGATCAACGCGTTGTCCAACGATGGATTGCGGACAGACTTTCGTCTGTCGGGAAAGCCAATCATTTACGGGCCCATCAATAACTAATGCAAATCTGATCGATGCTGCGCGGGAAAGATTGCGTTTCTACTAACGATCGGTGGCGCTGCGAGTGCCAAAAGCAGCCGGAGCTTTCGACGCGGCTTCACGCCGTTCGTCGATTTGATCTGCGCTTTCCGCGACGACGCCGCGTCGTTTGGCGATGGGTTCGGGGACGATCAGTCAATCTCGCCGCGTCCGTCGCCCCCGGCGCGGCGGGCTCAGTCGTTGGCGGATCGTCCACTGACCGAAGCGGCGACCTTCGAACGGCGACCGCTGTTTCAAGCGCGGCCAGGAATAGCCGCCCCTCCTCCGTGATTTCCCAGCCCGCACTATCGCGATGCACGAGCTTCGCCGAAAAGATGTTCAGATCGGGCGCATGTTCTGCCAACCGCTTCATGCGATCGGTCCAGTCTTTGCCACTGTTCATCAAGATCGCAACGGCGTGCCGTAGGTCGGCAACGGAGGCCCGTCCGGCGGACTGGCCGGCCAGCACTTTCAAGACGGTCAGTTGGAAGGACACTTCCACGTCTCCGGTCTGGCTGGTCGTGCAGGATGGATGAGATTGGTTAATCGCCAGTCAAGAGCCCGGCGCGTCCTATTCGTCGCCGGGGCGCCGCTCCGCCTACGCCTCGATATCTACGGCGTCCGCTTGTGCGAGAGGAAATTGCGGCTGGATCAGCTCGCCCCCGTTAACCTCAAGCAGCAAGGTTAAGAACTGAATTGCGTTGCTGCCCCTCCGTCTAAGTCCGATCATCGTGCAGCCGTGCGGATCGGCTTGGTTCATGCGTACCGCCCGGTCAGGGGCTGCCGTTCTCCGGTAGAGACTGTGGCCCCGCCCCAACAGGGCGACCCCGATGACAGACACCAGCTGCAAGAGGATGCCCGGCGCAGAAAGCAGCGTCAGCGTCATGTTCGTTTGCGAGGGCTGCATGGCCGTCTACGAAGCCAGCCAAGTACCGCGGCCGGCGACTAAGTACTTCAGATGCGAGCAATGCGACGGCATCGTTTTTCGGTGGTCTGGCAACTACGATTACGTGCAATGGAAGCGCTATCCGAAGGAACAGGGGGTAAGCGCTGACCCTGCCCCTCAACGCGGCCGATCATCCACTGGCGCGCGCTGAATGCCACGCAGCACAGGCAGCCGGCTGTAACGACGCAGAACCTCCTCCCATCCGCCAAGTTTTATCGACCGCTTCGTAAAGCCATCGACCGTCCACGACGCACCCAAGACCTTCTCGCCATCAAATTTCACGATCAAAGTTGCTTCCTGCGCGTCGTCGTCGACACGACGACGCAACGACAGGGCCATCTCGTTGAAACGAAACTCATAGGAGCGAACGCGCCCACCCTCGGGCAAATTGAGATAGCCGCCGTCGCCGTTGCGCCGAAGAATGGCGACCGCAATCCTTACTAGCGACTTGATCCGCTCAGTTCGTTCGACCGTGTTCAAGTTCACCGTTGAGCACCTGAACTTCTGCCGTGATCTTCCCAATGGCCTCAGCGATCGGCATCAGCGTTGCCTGGCGCGTGCTGATCAAAGCGATCGCGATGTCATCGCCAAGCTTCGGGTCTTTGAGGATGGCGGCCACGGCGGTGCAGGCAGCTTCCACAACCGGCACCAAACTGGTATATCGCCGCAGCGTTGCCGCGATGATATCGGCCGCTTCGACGATCGCCGCGTCGTTCAAGTCGGGGTCGGTCGTGTCACGGTCGCGCGCCATCGTGTCACCTCAGAAGAACGTCGTCGGGTTTTTCCCGCGAGGTATCGGCGGGGGCGCCGCCGCGTCAGGGGACGATTGCCCCAGCGAGCCGACGCCGTTCGTGTTGAGCGATCCGGCGATCGTGATCGCCGCCTGTGCTTGCTTCACGACTTCCAGAAGCGACGAACCGGCTTCGACGATCAGCTTGTTCTCAACTTCGCCGTGAACCTCGCCCTGAACGCCGACGTCGACCTTCCCGCCGGTGCCGCCGCCGACGCCGGTCCCGTAAGTCATCGTTGGCGAGACTTCGGGGACTTCCGAAATCATCGGGTAGCCCCACGCGCGGCGGTACATATCGCGCATCGATCCGCCGCGCTGCCGACGAAGTCGCTCGCCGCTTGTCAGGCCCTCGTAACCGGCGTCCTGAACCGACTGATGCATCGCCCAGAGACCGCCGGCGGTGGCTGTCCCAGCTGCGACCCACGGCAGCGCGGCCACGCCGGCGCCCCACAGGGCGGACCCGACG
>NZ_LGHK01000008.1 GCF_001908235.1 Bradyrhizobium sp. NAS96.2 | reverse complement strand
CCGTAAATCCTGGGTCGGTCGTGGTCTCCGCTCTTGCTTAGCGCAGTTGTCCAAGTACAATCTGATGTAGAGCACTGATTTGATTTCGCCCCTTTGTCGAAATTATACGATAACACCTGTTTATAGGAAGCCAACGGTCAATGGCCAAGACCATTTGGGCTTCAGAAGCCGTCGTTGAACGCATCGCAAACGAAGCCTGGGCCGAGGTTCAACTTACCTGTCCGGAAACGGCAGCAATTGAGGATGTCGTAACGGCCGCGATCAAGTTCTTTCGGTCGCCACAGGCCATAAAGGACAGCTGCCAGATTGCTTCAAGCCTCGGGTATCGCCCGTATGGCATCGAATATTCCCGGGCGTCCGATCGCCCCGATGACATGGAGACCTTCTCGGTAACTGCGGCCTCATCGACGCACATCTTCGATGATCCGATGGCCAACGATCTCAATCGCGCCTGTGCCGGGGCGTTTGCGCAGCTCGAGCGGGTTGCAGAAACCTTGATTGTATCGCTCGCCCGCCACGTTACCCAACGGTCCTTCGAGCAGGTTCTGACCGGTGGCCTGCACCGGTGGTCGACGCTGCAGATCAACTACTCCCGCCCAAGCGAGGTCCGGTCCTCATTCATCAATGAAGAGCATGAAGACGGCCATTTCCTCACGCTCGGCTACGCGACCGCGTCCGGCTTGGAGGTTCGGTTGCCGAGCGGCGATTATCTCGCCGTGGCGCCAGCGCGCGACTGCGCAATAGCGATGCTGGGGAGCGCAGCCGCGTTGATGACAGACGGCAGGTTGCGGCCGCTGTTCCACCAGGTCCGACCACCCACAGACTGTCAAGAACGGGTTAGCGTGCTGTTTTTCGCCGACCTCGCGCCTGATCTCTGCCGCGCGTGGATTGTCGGTGACACCAATCGCCATGTCGATATCGGAGGATATGTCAGAGCAAATCCGGTCCGGTTCGGATTGGAAGGATAAGGACCCGAGTATCATGTCCGAATGGGTCCTTGGCCTCGGTGGTTCCGACCACGACTTCTCTGCGGCATTAATGCGCGACGGCGATATCCGTGTTGCCATCGAACAGGAGCGGCTTTCGCGACGGAAGTACGGGATGACGCATTGGTTCGAAAGTCCCGTACAGCTGGCAATCGAGTATTGTTTGGCCGCTGAGGGGATCGCGTTGTCCGACGTGGCGGCGATCGTTTCGAGCGATACTTTGCCGACCAAGGTGCGTACGGAGTTTCGGGGCAGGAACCTTCGGCTTTTCCCCCACCATCTGTGTCATGCAGCTTCGGCCTACATGATGCTACCCCCCGGTTCAAAGGCCGGAGTACTGGTCTATGACGGTTTTGGATCGATCGTTGGTCCGATCGAAGACCAGGTCCGCGCTAAGCGTGAAACCTTCTCGTTCTTTCTCTTTGGTTCGGAGGGGCACCAAACTCTTGGTCAGACATCGGGGAGCGCGACCGTCGAAGGTGACGATTTCCCGATCGTCGTCACGGATTCCATCGGGCTGCTGTACGAACTCGTGACCGCCGAATTGGGGTATGACTCGCTCGAGGCGGGCAAAACCATGGGGCTTGCGTCCTACGGCGAGCCGCGTCATACCGGGATCCTCAATCAGTTCATTCGGTATCGGGACGATCCCGACGATTTCTTTCGCTGCGCTCTCGACAATCCTGATTTGCCGCGGGCAATTGAGACTCTGCTCCTGCAGTCGCCCAATCTGTTCGGCGCGAAGGCAGATCTTGCGGCCAGCGTTCAAGCGGTCATCAACGAGACGGCGCTTCGTTCACTCACGTTTTTTAGCAATAGGGCCGTCGATTACCTCTGCATCGCGGGCGGCTGTGCGCTCAACACCGTGACGAATTCACATCTGATCGAGAACACGACGATGGACGTTCCGTTCTCGATCGCGCCGCACAGCGGAGATGCCGGATTGGGCTTCGGCGCCCTCTGGCTCCATGAATTCGAAAAAGGAAAACGGCCGCCGCAGTTGACGTTCCGCAGCAGAAAAGTCGATCCTCTTCTCGCGCGGCCGGGACGGACCTATGCAGCAACGGAACGGGCGGCGGCAGTTCAGCAGTTCTACCCCCGGCTGAGCCTCGATCCATCGGTTCGAACCGCTCAAGATCTTGCGCGAATCCTCGCCGCTGGCGACGTGATCGGCCTGTTCAATGGAGGCTCCGAAATCGGACCGCGGGCCCTGGGTGGTCGAAGTATCATTGCGGATCCTCTGCGAATTTCGACCAAAGAACGGATCAATCGCATGATCAAGAAGCGGGAGCCGTTTCGGCCCCTGGCTCCGATCATTCTCGAGGATCGCTACGATGACTACTTCTTCGACCGACGATGCGCCGACCCGTACATGCTTAGGGTGGCACGCGTGCGCGAGCGTTGTCTCAACGAAGCGCCGGCGGTGGTTCACGTTGACCGTACAGCGAGGGTTCAGCTAATCGGGCCCGAAAGCGATGCGCTGCTCGCCAATCTACTCCGAGAATTCGACGCGCTGACCGGGCGTGCGGTCTTGTTGAACACGTCGTTCAACCGCCGCGGCGAACCCATTGTTGAGACTCCCCTTGACGCAATCGATGCGTTTCTCGGCATGGGTCTCGACGGTCTGTATCTCGACGGTGAATTCTATCGTGCCGCCAGCAGCCCGAGCCTGTAAAGCACCGCCCGCACCCCCTCGTCGAGCGATCTGGCCTGCAGCAACTCCATCGTGCACTCAATCAGGAGGCTGAGTCCTCCCGAACGCGAGAGCAGGAAATGACCAATGCGAGCCCATTCCTCTTCGTTGATCTGTCGACGTCCAATGTGCGCATCCTGCCGGATCTTGATCTCGATCAGATCTTCCTCGCTGACGGCCGCGCCACTGCTCCGCAGAAAGGAAAGCGTCTCAGCTGGATGCCGATTGAAGGATTCCGCGAGAACCCGCACCACCGCCCGTCGAATCCGGGGATCCGGGTGCCCGATGACGCTGCGCAGCGCTAACAGGCCCTCGGTCGGCCACGGCACTATGACTCCGGCGAGCGCCTGCAGCAACTGGATAGCTTCCTCGATCCTCCCCGCGGCGAGAAAAGTCTCCAAGTACTGCGTGTAAAGCGGCAGCGGACTTTCGGTTTCGGAGCGCATCTCGCGCAGATAGTCACCGTAGAGATGCCTTTGCCGCCGCAACGAAGGTAACAACACCCCGTAGGGATAGATCACACCAAATCCATCTTCGAAGATTCGATCGAATAGATCCTGAAAGCCGCGTCGCTCGCCACGTTCAAGTCCCGGCCTGAAGAGCAGCACATCAGGCCAATCTTTCAGGATCCTCGCTTCGTATTCGGCGAACACGTCGATGTCGTAAGGTGTGTTGTGCAAAACGTGCAAATACACCAGCGCTGCATGCAGGAAATCAATCTCGATCGGCGACGAAGCCCGCGAGATTGCGGACAGTCGAGATTTGACCAAATCAAGCGTGAGACGGAAGTCGTTGAAGCTCGATATCGCGAGAAGCAAATGGCAGAGATGATACTCAATCTCGGTATTGAGGGTCTGGGTATATGGCTGAAGTCCGTCGAATTGTTCTGCGGTAAGGACCTCGCCTGCACCCAGTCGCGCCAGGATAGCGGTAAACTCGGTGCGATCCTGGCGAGCGAAGAACTGCTCCAGCGCCTCGAGCGGAGCGTTAAAGATCAGCCGGTCGCAGTATTTCCGGATATGATCGGCAATGGCATCAGCGTCGGCTCCGGTCCACGCTTGATCTTTGAGCAGCATATCAAGCGACACATCGAGCGAGCGCAAGGTTCCAGCATACTCTTTGGGATGAGTGTTGTCGGGGCCAAGATGGGCAGCAAAGCCCAGTAGCCGTCCGAGCCGCTGCCAGCCTGGACACCTTTCGTCTGCGAAGAATGCAGCGTAGGGTTCGTCCTTAGTCAGTAGTGCGGGTGGACAGCCGGCCTCAAGGTACAATTTGACAAGCCGGTCGGTTGCGTAGATGTTGGCCTCTATGGCGACTGGCGAGGAAACACCGTCCGATATATTGGTAAGAACTTGGATCGCATCTGATACGGCCAATCCCGCGCCAAACTGCACCGCCGTTCGAAGCAGACTAGGTCCAATGCTGCCTTGGCCGGCGGCGCTGGACAGATCCAAGAGATATTGAAGCGCGACGGGATCCGCCTGCTCAGCCATATCTGAAAGTACTTCGCGACCGAAGCCAAACAGCATTTCGCGGTCGGCAAGCCCGTACTGACCAACCCGTTCATCAAGCGAGCGAAGGATCTTATCGATCGTTGCAAACCGCTTCTGCGGCAGCAGCTCGAAATATAGCCGCGCCGCCGCGATCGGCTTTGCCTGGGTCCGGAACGACTTCAGGTAGCGCAGGAGGTCGTCCACCGTCTCAAGGCTCGGACCACGCCCCGATCCGAGACCGAGCGCAAGGAAGAATTCCAGAGTCCGATCGTGGTCGAACTGCAGGTAGCCGTCGCCGGCATCGACGAGAACGTGGAGGTCTTTCATCAAACGAATGATCTCGCCCCGCAAGGTCGGAGGCTCGATGTCAATTTCACGAAACCTGTCCTGCTGTCGCGTCAACGTGCCGAGAGCGAGGCTGGCGAGTACGTCCTTGAGCGTTGCCGTGTCGATCAGCGAGCCGCGCCGGACCAGCTTCTCGTCGAGCGCCTGTTGATAGATGCGAGCGCCCGGTATTGCCGACATGCCGCGGTGGGAAGCGTCGGCGACGGCCCCAAACAGATAGGGATCATGAAGCTGACTGAAAACCGTTGGCGACAACTGCTCGGTATCGACCGTCGCGTAGCCGCGATCGTGCAACCGAGCCACGGCATCCCGGAGCTCATCATCAGTGAACTCACCGCAGGCAATGGTGCCGACGCCCTGATCCGCGGCTGTTTCAGTCCAGAGCGCTTTCTGCAGCTGCAGCAGGTCGATGTGCGACAACATCGCGTTCCACGTCTCCTGCCGGATTGTCGCGATCACACGGATCGCGCTGTCGGTCTCCGGAAGAAAATAGCAAAACCGCAATATGTTGCGAAACAGCTGTACGCATTTCGTCAAATCAGGACTGAACTCGTTGATGCCGTCGATGTAGAGAACCAGCCGCTGCTGACTTTCGGCGAGCCATCTTTCGAAGCGGAACAACGAGAACGGTCCGCGCGATCCAAGGCCTCCCAGCTGCTCGGCGACATATTGCTCAATGTCGCCGATGCCTTGGAGTGCGCGCGCCCGGATGAGCAACAATCGGCTCGCTGGATCGCCGTCCCATGAGGAGTGCAGCCGTATCCCGAGCGTCGTCTTTCCGAATCCCGACGGTCCCGATACTAGCGTCAGGACGCGATTTGACCGCAGAAACAAGCGAATCTGGTCCTCAGCCCGCGGGCGTCGTGCAAAAGCTTCGACAAGGGAGGTGCCGTCGCGCACGCCGTAGGCCTGAAGATATTCCCGATTGCAGTAATCGAGGCGCCACTCGAAAAGGCAGCGAAGATAGGTGGGCTCGATCATTTGCAGGGATGGCCGCTCAAGAACCGGACGAGCAATCTCCATCATCAGATCGTCGAACTTTCCGCACACTTGACGGATGCGCGACCCGAGCAGCTTGACCAAGGGCGACTCCGGCGCCGGACGAGTTGGACCGCACCAGAATATCCGGTTGCTGGTGCCGCTGACGGCGTCGGCAATGATCTCGGCGAGTGCCGGATCGTTGCCGCCATACCCGACGAAGACAAGGTCGTGCGTGCGCAAGATCTCGCCAAGCAGCTCGAGCACTGACGGATCGTAGGGCGGCGCCTGGATCTCCTCCGTTGTAAGAAACATCAGTGATCGCGACGCAATGTCGCCGTGCAGTTTGAGGTAGGGCTTTCGAGGCGGCTGGAAGCGCTCGTTGGCAAGCAGGTATGGCCGAGCGATGCCCGGGGCGTAGATCTGGAACAGGTCCCGTCCGAGCTCTTGCTGAGCCTTCTCAAGCATCCCGTCAAAGTTCGTCGTGACGAAGGCGTCGATGCCGCCACTTTCGGCCAACAAGACAAGCAGCTTGTAGGCGTCGGACGGTTGGAGTGGCTGCATCCGATGGAACAACCAGTCGATCAGAAGAGCCTTGTCGTCCGGTGCTTGCTGGGCGAACAGGGCCTCGAACTCAGCTTCGATATCCGTCGATGGGGTGACATCGAATAGCCGCCTTTTGCCGAACTCTACCAGCGCTTGTCGCTTCAGCTCCCAGAACGTAAGTCCGCCGGAGCTCAGGTCGGCCCCCGCACCAAGGAACACGCAGATCCGCGCGAGATGCCGCGCCGGGTTTGTTGCACGGTCGGCGATCAATCGCCCGAGCAGCGCGAGAGCTTCAGGAGTTTCGGATTGGCGGGTCATGACCAGCTATTTGGCTCGCTGATCCAGCCGTGCCTCGTGCACATAAACAGGTGTTATCGTATAATTTCGACAAAGGGGCGAAATCAAATCAGTGCTCTACATCAGATTGTACTTGGACAACTGCGCTAAGCAAGAGCGGAGACCACGACCGACCCAGGATTTACGGTTTTTTATGACTTTCAGCCCTCAGTTTTGCGCTTGGTTCCTCCAGTGGGCAAAGCTCGGCGATTGGCGGAAGGGCGTAGAGGGGGGCAGCCGCGATTAGCGATTGACCGCGGATCGGACCTGCACGATGAGAGCGGGTAGCGTCTCCGGAACGCCGAGACTCCCTTTGGCGACTGCTTATGCGCGCGTCGCTATTCACACATACGACTCGAGCTCGCCAAGTTGGATGCTGCATCTCTTGAGCCGCATCAGAGCAGGGGTCTGAAGCTCCGACACGCCGCTCTTCCAGAGCCTCTCAACAAATTCGTAGTCACCATCTAGCAGCTCGCTTCGTGCCTCATAACAGCGGTTGATCAGATTGCGAACGCTGATACCACCGATGTCACTGTGGGACGTAACGCTATCGCGAATTTCAAATAGCTTCTCCGCCTGTCGCGTGGTCAGGCGAAAGTCGCGTAAGGCGAGTAGCACGTCAGCCCGCCGACCACTGAACTTCAGGTCTTTGCGTTCCTTGGGCTTGAGTGCGATGACTTTTGCCGACTGGTCGGCAAGGTCACGCAAAAATATCAATTCCCATTCGCTGAAGATGCTTTCAGCGACCTTGGCCATGGCTAGCAAACTAACTGCAAGATTGCGGACCTTGACCGGATCGCTGCTGACCGCATGGATTTCGCGAGCGGAAGCCATTGGAAAGACCTGTGGATAGTCTGTGCATGGCAGGTGCAGAACTCGACGCGCAGATTCTGCGCTAAGTGATTTGCGGGCGTTCATCAAGAAACGGGACTGGCTATCACCAGAAATCTGCCCAGCTCGTTGGCTTTCCAGGAGGAGCTTTGAAGCGTCGAGGCGGCCTCCCAATGCAGCTGGCTCTGATTGCATTGCGACTTATATACAGAGCATAAAGCATCATGTGATCGATTTATGGATCATTCTCTTGACTTTTGCTTATTGATGATTTATAAATAGACCACGAAGCTTCCCCTGACCCGTTTATGGACCGCATGCCCAAGGTTACGCATCCCCATTCCGCCTACGCCACCGAAGCGGCAACCCGGCTCGGTCAGCTGATCCGCGAAGGGCGCATCGAGCGTCACATGACCGTTGCCACATTGGCGGAACGGGCAGGGGTCTCGCGCGGCCTGGTGCAGAGGATCGAAGCCGGCGACCCGGGATGTGCAATCGGTTCGGTATTTGAGGCCGCGGTGATCGTCGGTGTGCAGCTGTTCGACGCCGGGCCGGCCACGATGTCCCGCGAGGTTGAAACCCACCGCCAAAAATTGGCCTTGCTGCCCAAGGCGATCCGCAGCCACCGGACCGAGCCCAATGATGACTTCTGAGCAAACGCCCACCCAGGCCTATGTGTGGGTCTGGCTGCCGGACAGCACGCAGCCCGTCGTTGCGGGGCTCCTGCAGGCCAGCGGCAATCAACTCGTCTACAACTACGGACAGAGCTACCTGCGCCGCAACAACGCCATTCCGCTCTACGAGCCCGAACTCCCGCTGCGCAGCGGTGTCCTCCCGCTCTTGAACGGTCTCAACATGCCCAGTTGCATCCGTGATGCCGCGCCCGACGCGTGGGGCCGCCGCATCATCATCAATCGCAAGTTCGGCGCAGGCGGGAAAGACGTCGATCCCGGCAGCCTCGACGAACTGACCTATCTTCTGGAGTCTGGCTCGGACCGCATCGGAGCGCTTGATTTTCAGGCGTCGGCGTCAAGCTACGTGCCGCGTGAGGGTACGGAAGCATCTCTTGATGAACTCCTGAATGCCGCCGCGTTTGTCGAAAAGGGCTTGCCACTTTCGCTCGAACTCGACCGCGCGTTGCTTCATGGCAGCTCCATCGGCGGTGCGCGGCCGAAAGCCATGATTACCTCCGGGACCAAGAAATTCGTGGCAAAGTTTTCGTCCCAGAATGACCTGTACGGTGTGGTGAAGGCGGAATTCGTCGCCATGCGCCTCGCTGCCATGATCGGTCTCACCGCAGCTCCAGTTGCCTTGAAGCGCGCGGCCGGAAAAGACGTTCTGCTCATCGAGCGCTTCGACCGCGAGAAAGTCGCAGACGGGTGGCGCCGAAAGGCGATGGTTTCCGCGCTCACGCTGCTCGAGCTCGACGAAATGATGGCGCGCTATGCGAGCTACGAACAGCTCGCCACTGTGATCCGTCACCGCTTCACCTCGCCCAAGGAGACCCTGAAGGAGCTGTTCGGCAGACTTGTGTTCAACATCCTGTCCGGCAACACCGACGATCACGCGAGGAACCATGCTGCATTCTGGAACGGGACGGCGCTTACGCTGACACCCGCCTACGACATCTGTCCGCAGAACCGGACTGGTGGCGAGGCATCACAGTCCATGCTGATCATTGGGCAGGAGCGTTCTAGTCAGATCGCGCTTTGCCTAAAAGCTGCCCCCGTATTCTTGCTCAACGAGGAGGACGCGATCCATATCGCGACCGCGCAAATCAAGACTATCAAGCAGCGATGGAAGCAGGTGTGCGACGAGGCTACGCTGAGCGAAGTCGACCGCCATTTTTTGTGGCGCCGGCAATTCCTCAATCCCTACGCATTTGTCGACGCGCCCGAAGCCCTCGCAAGCATGGTCGGTTAAACGGGATGCCTTAAACCCAGCGCAGAACAGGCTCCGAGAGGATCATTGAGATCACCGCGGAAGGTGCGTTGCGGTCAGATTGCGATCCCAAGTCGAATGCGGTAGGTTCAGCATCATTGTATAGCCGTGGTCGAACCGCGGGCATTTTCAGGCAATGAGATATTCGATGCGCGCGACCGTTTTGTTTGCCATGTTCGTTGCGATCCCCTGCGCGCCGGCGTTCGCTTGGTGGGACGAGGGGCACATGCAAATCGCCTATCTGGCCTATAAGCAACTCGATCCCGTGGTGAAGGAGCGGGCCGATGCACTGCTCAAGCTGAACCCCGATTATGCGGTCTGGACGGCCGGTGCGCCGGCGGGAGCAGAGAAGGAGTACGCGTTCGTTCACGCGGCGACCTGGGCGGACGATATCAAGACCAAGGAAGATTATTATGACGACCAGGTGACGGATACCACGGCTAAGCAGATCACTCCGTATGGTCATCTCAAGCACAGCTATTGGCACTACAAGGACACGCTGTATTCACCCGACGGAACGACACTTCCCGCACCCGATCCGGTGGATGCGGTGACTCAACTCAAGACGATGATCGCCAAGCTCCCAGCGAGCGCGAATGCCTCGGAGATCATGCGTTCGTATTGTCTGAGCTGGACGCTGCATCTTGTCGGCGACCTGCATCAGCCGTTACACGCGGTCGCACGTTATACCGCGCAGATTCCGGACAACGGCGGGGACCGCGGTGGCAATCTGGAGATGGTCATTCCGGCGACGGGCCAGACGGTGTTGCTCCATGCCTACTGGGACGGCATATTCGGCGGCTACGCGTCAGTGGCTGGCGCTATCACCGATGCAGACGACAAGTTTAACGGGTTAAAGAACGTCACGCCCGACGCCGCAAAGGTGTCAAACCTCGATCCCGATACATGGGCGCAGGAGAGCTTCGAGCTCGCAAAGCAGGCTGCCTACGCAGCGCCGATCCGGAACGATAAAACGCCGGTTCAGCTGACGCGGGACTACGAGACCAATGCGCGCAATGTTGCCAGGAGCCAGGCGGCACTCGCGGCGGCGCGGCTCGCAAACCTGCTTAACGGCACACTCAAGTAGATCGGAAGGCCGGTCGCCAGCTGGCAGGATTGGCCGGTGCGCGCTCAAGCGGCCTGGAACAATCCGGGCTCAACTAGCAAGCAATCACTATCGCGCGCCGGTCCGCTTTTGGCGCAGATCCGCAGTTGCGTGGACGAGATAGTTCGAGTAGCTTGACGCAACCTTAAAATGTATATTCCAGCCGTTTGGCACAGCAATTTTGAGGTCTACCATGTCGAGCGACGACTTACTGCGTTCCTTTGTCGAACAGCATAAGGGCGAGGCGCATCAAGTGGCCTCCTTGGTCACCAAATCTGAAAGTGATCTGTACGCTCTCTTGGCATCTCGCGTGTCGACGCCGGCTGCCGGAATTGGCGACCCCGACGATCGATTTCGCACCGAATCCGACCCCGACGATCTCGAGCGCGGAGCTGCCGTCGAACTCGGGAAGCGGATTTTCTTCCGATGCTCACAGGCCGCACACGATTTCTGCTGCTCGCCCGGCGACCAGGATCGCAAATTGAGAGATGAGATGTTGAGCGCGATCTTCTCGAAGGAGGGCGGCGGCATCGCACTGTTGGCGGGCGCGCTGGTGACCGCGTTTGGCCTGTCACCAGCGGTCGCGGCTGTGGTCGCTGCCCTCCTGGTCAAGATCATTGTCGCACCAACGATTGCAGAAGTGTGTTCCGCTTGGGGGAATGCACTGAAGGCTAAACCTTAAATCCGAGGCTACTGTTGAAAGTATTGTTCGTGGCGTCCAACCCGTCCGACGGAGTGACGCTCAATCTTGAACGAGAGGTGACAGAGTTGCAGCGGCGCTTCGCGGAAGCGCCTGGGGACCCTGTGTCTTTTACTTTCCTCCCCGGTCTGCCTGCTGAGGATTTGCCGGCGGAATTGGCGAAGCACCGGCCGGACATCCTGCATATTTCCGCTCACGGGTCGGCCGAGCAGCTATCGCTCAGCAACGAGGTCGGCAAGAAGGTGGCATTGAGTGCTGACGCGCTCATTGCTTTCCTGCCGCCAGGAGCTCCACCCAGATTGATCTACTTGAATGCCTGCGACTCCAAAACGATTGCTCAGCAACTGACGCGCAGCGTCGGGATGGCGATCGGCACCACCGCGCCCATCACCAACCGCGCGGCCCGCGGCGGTGCTGTCGCGTTCTATGAGCGGCTTCTCTCTGGTTCTTCGGTCGGGGAGGCGTTTCGGGTCGTGAAATACATGGTCGAAACGTTGCAGGATCAGCAATCGAGCTCGGAAATTCACGCGCGTGCGGGCGTTAATCCCGACAACGAGGTGTTGCATCGTGTGCCGCGCCTGATCGCGGACTTCCTCGAGGGCGATCCCAGTTCGAAGCGAGGAGAATTTTCGATCAGCTTTGGCATGATGGGATGCCCTGCAAATACAATGCAGGTGATCTTTTTCACCGATGACGAGAGGTTTGTCGACGAGAAGGCCAACCTGGAAGGCGATCTGTGTATCGTCGCACGCAGGACCCCTGTTCGAGGCGTCATGTGGGCCGACCAAAGCAAGGCGTGGTCGGTCGTAGGAGATTTCCGGATATTTGCGGTTGGGGCAACCACTGATGGTCGTACCTTTTCGGTTGCGTCGACGCTGTGTGAGGCAATAGAGACACGCTATATTTGGGGGCCGGACAAATGCGTTCCTCCGGATGTTGCGGCCGCAATCGTTGAACTGCGGAACGAGGATCGCGGGCAGCTCGACTATCTCGCCGGCCGTCAGATTCGCTTGCGCAGAGAGGCGGAGCGGGGCCCGGTTGTCGCGTCTGAGCAGCGCAAGCTGGAAGACGACGGCTCGAGCTCACCCGATACGCGTTCGGCATAGATCAAGGAAGCCAGAAGATGGTCGATATTTCAGCGGATTCCAGGAAATCAGGACTTTGGCTTCAACTCGATCAAGATGGCGAAGCCCTCATGGCTGCTCACTCGTCGTCCGATCGGGTCGAGGAATATGGTCAGATAACGGTCATGTGGACGGGCCACCCGAAGCAAAAGTCTCTTGCGTCCTTCTGCGAGAAGGTCGCCGAACAGCTCGACGTTCACGGGGAAGGGACGATGCTCCTGGTTGGACGTGAATTCAGCAAGGGGATCAAAACCGAGTTTGAGGGGCCCGCATGGCTCGATGCGGGTGCCAAGTTGGAGGCGCAATTGCTGAGGTTCGAGTGTTTCGCTACACAGCGGCCGAACCTTCCGACGTCACCGAGCGCAACCGAGCGCGTTATCGTGTGGGGCGCGTACCAGAAGCAGCTGCCGCTACCGGCCACCACGGAAGACAAACCCGATGAAGACGAGAACGTGGGCGTCAACTTGCCCTTGTCCCGCCTACTGCCGCTCGAGGCCGATCTGTCGACGCTTATTGCTCGAACACACCGGTATCAAACTGACGTAGGCACAATCCGGGCAGCTCTGCGTTCGCTTCACGAATATCTTTTGCCGCGACCGCAAGCCAAAATCATGGCCGCATAGTGAGGTTGAGATGAGTGCCCAGGAACAGTACGGAAAGCTCCTCGTGAAATCGTTCGTTGCGGATGCAAGCGGCAACGAAATCTCTAACATTCTCGTCGGATCAAATTCAGGTTCGTCCCGCCACGTTGTGGAGGTGGAAAACTGGAGCACGGTACCCTACGACGTCGAGGTCGAGGTCATCTTGCCTCAGGGGCAGCGCCGACTGTCGTTCGATGGTTCGACAGACAATTGGCGGGCCGAGATTGATTCGCTGGCGGGGGGTGAGAACGACCAGGGCGAAAAGGGCATCGAGGCGAACGGGGGCTCCACAGGCAAGGAGCGCGTTCATTGCTCGGCGGTGAAGTGGAAGAAAGCCGGGCATCATCGCTGGACGTTGGCCACGCAACATCTGCCCCTGAGCCTGGTCGTCAGCGTTGATTGAGGGCAGCCTCAGCGAGCCTGCTGAAGCGACGAAACCAGGTGCGCGGCAGCTGGAAGGTACAACGGGGCACGAGCGGGCTGGTAGGCCCAGCGACTTGACCGCTTTCGAGACTTGGAGCACCCCACAAGAGCTGGGCGGTCCAACGCCGGCGCGATGACGACGACAGCTAGCGTCAATCTCCTCAACGTCCTGGCGACGGTCTTCGTATCGCACTCCCACGGAAGTAAAGATCGCGCACATCCTACCGCTGGAAGTTACGCCGATCGGATATTCAGCTTCCGGCTCGGTGCGATTGCTCGTGCCCTGGCTGGTCGTTTCACTTCGTTATCTCCGGCGTGTCGAATAGATCTGGGCGTAGCTGATAGAGCTGATCTGCCGATGTGCCACCGCTATGCTTTGCCACATTGGCCGCCAGACGCAGCGCGGCGAGGTTTGCTTCATCGGGCGAAAATCCCTTATTTTTGAGAAACTCAAAAACATCCTCGTCCTTGTAATCTTTCTTCGGCATCATATTGAGCAGCTCCCGCTCCCAGAGGTGGTAGAGCGAGATCAAGAAGGCTTGGCGGTAAATGCGTTGGACACCGTCCATCTTAGGAAAAGCCTCCCCCGGCCCGCTCACCCCAGTCGATAACCAGGTTGCCGTCCTCGTCTTCTTCTATCAGTTGCGCGGTTCCTGCATCGACACGGTTCTCGAGTCCTTCCATTTGTTTCTCAAGTTCCTTGAGCTCAGGGTCCGAAGCCTCTCGCGCCGCCCGGTGGGCGCGACGGAGTCCGCCGAGTCGGTAGTTGAATAAACAGCCCCACATGTCGGTCTCGTAGGATTGAGAGGGATGAGTTCATCGGTTACGTCCAACGAATAGATGTTGTGGCAGAGGCCAGTGCAGACGACGCTTCATCAGACGGAAAATGCCGCCTGCCCGCGATGAGAGGTCGTGGGCCCACACTTCGCAACAAGGCGGGGGCGGCCTTTAGGCCTCAGCCCGCGCTTGCCGAAGCAATGAATGCCTTGATGTCCTCCGTCAGCCGAAACCATTCACGATTGGCGCGAGACGCCGCAAAGCGGGTGTGAAGCTCGCGCTCGAGGGATTGAGTGCCGGCAATAGTCAACCGAATGGTCGGCTCGACATGCGATGCCGTCCGGAGTGACCTCAGGCGGTGCTCCAGACACTTGGTAAATCCGATCTTCACAAATTCCGGATTGTCCGTACTGATCAGGTAGACAACCGCAGCTGATGATTTCACCGGATGGCTGTAGATCTCGTTGATGACACGGACGCATTGGCGGCGGACATCTTGATCGAAGCAATCCGTCCGCTCAGGTCGTTCCCGTGGATAGCCATAAGCCACGCGCGCCGCGACCGTCTTCTCGTGAGCCGCCGGTTGCGTGACGCCGCTCGCAAGCTTGGCGAAGGCGTCTCGCGAGGACATGACGGTGGATACGGCATCATCGATCGACGTGATCGCGCGTTGCTTCAATTGCCCGTCGTCAAATACCTGGCTCTCGTCACTGCACCCGGACTCTTCGGACAGCTCCTGATCCATTTCGCTAGGATCGAAGCGCCCAGCCAACCATCGGCGCGCGGTTTCCTTTTTCGCCTTACCCAGCAACTGCTTTGCCTTTGACCGCGACATGTGCCGCAGATCGTCGTTGTCGCAGAGGATGACCCAGTCTTCCGGCAACGAGAAAGGCGCGCCAAGATGCTCCAGTGTATCGGCCAGTGCTTGAACCGCTTCCGTCACTTCCGGCATCGTGCAGCTCCATGCGGGCGACAGACCCATTCGCCGCCGACAGCGGAATCTAGTGAGCGGTCCGCCGGATGCCAGTGCGTAAGCCGCTTTTGAGGCCCTTGGCTGGGGATAACCGACGAAAGACCGAGAGCACCATCCACGGTGCAGACCAGATCAGGTCATCGCCGCGATGGCGCGCGCGGCGTTCGGTTCGGTGAGGGCGGCCAGACTGAGCTATGGAGTTGGCGGCAATCCGTCAGGATGAATCACGACGTCATGTTCCGTTCAACCGGTGCGGGAGATCAGAAAGCATCGCGAAAGGCGATGAAAATCCGTCCAACGAAACGTCCAACATTTTGTGCAACAAAACGTCCAACACAATTTCCGTGACGGTATTTAAGTGTATGAAAAATTTGGTGTATTCGAGGTTCCGGGAGCGGGTGAAGCGCTCCACTTTGACCTCTTCACCCGCTCCAAAACTCTTTCCTCATTAGAAACAGGCGCTTGCATCCGCCGATTTTCCGGCGGGTCGGAAAGCATCAGCTTGCCACGGCGGGCAAGCCGACGATGGGATCATCGCTCAACGGCGCGATGGTTTCCAGCGTCATGTAGCGTGCCCGTTGGACAGCCCATTCGTCATTCTGCTCGAGCAGGATCGCGCCAACCAGGCGAACGATGGCGTCTTCATTGGGGAAGAGGCCGACCACCTCGGTTCGCCGCTTGATCTCGCCGTTGAGGCGCTCGATCGGATTGATTGAGTGCAGCTTGGCGCGGTGCTGAGCCGGGAAGCTCATATAGGCGAGCACGTCGGCCTCGGCCTCATCCATATGAAGACGGCAAGCTTGGGCAATTTGGGACGGAGCTGGTCGGGGAAATTCGAAGGCTTATGACCTGAAGGTCATAGGTTCAAATCCTATCCACGATTTGAACCTACTCGCGGATCATTTCCCGCCGGCGAGGAATTGTGTAAGAATGTTGGTTTCTGGCGGACTATAGAGATCCGACGTTCCGAGTTAGGCTGCTCTCCGGTATGAAAACAGGGGTTCCGAAATAGTGGGTATCGCGATGTAGCGGACCCCCGCTACCATGCGGCACGATTTTCCACCCTAAACTGCGATTTTCTACGATGCCGTGCCCTCGATGATAGCGAAGTCGAGCTTCGTGGGCTGTTCGTTCCACCGTCGCCGATCTCCCTTTCGCTCGGCAGACTTCGCCAACCTTGCAGCAAGTAGGTTTAAATCGCCTCCCCGTAATCAAGTCGGTCAGAAGCCCCAGCAATCTCAAAGATTTGCTGGGCTTCCTTTTTTTCGGGAAGTTGGGCGCAATAGTATCAATGACTTGGCTTGCAGGTTTAAATCACCCCGCAACCGGTGACGAATTGCTGAACTTGCTCGAGTGCGGGGGCACTCATCGGGGTGTAGCGTGTCTGGAGCATCGCCCCCGACGATCGCCCTTGCACGAGAGATTCGACAGTTGGCCAGCAGTTCTCATCCAGCCGACAACACGAGCGCGCCGGCCATGACCTGTGACCTCTAGAGACAAGCCGCGGGTTTCGAAACCTGCCGACCTTCAGGACTCAATAACATCGTCGCGGACCTTGCCTGCGCAGTTGCTGGTTCGAATTTGATTCAGATCAAGCACAACGCGCTTCCATGTTCTGTCTTTCGTGCGAGATCCCGGATCAAATGGGGAGCGCCGTGGAAGCCAAGACGCACGCCTTGAGAGCCCTCAGCGCGCTTTTTTCTGGTGCCCGCGTAAAGAGCCGGAATGCCCCGCATTGCTGTCTGGATCTGCTCGGATCGACGATGCGACGTCACGGTGATCGCTCGATGACGGCTACCGCACTCGTCTCGAACATCGCGGTCGCATTGTTCGCGCCGAACGGTCTCGCGATGGAATTTTCCCGTGTCCCTGGCTGTTTCGGAGATGTCTTGAAGCTCACCGGAGATATTCGGGATGGGGATTTTGTCCGATTTCGCGGTTATCTGTCCGCAAAGCGCCGGATCGTTGGCCTCGATCTCGATTCCGGAGGTGGTTCTCTCGACGAGGGTTTCCGGATCGCCGTGCTTGCGCGCCAGAAGCGGATCGCCGCTTACGTTTCGGGGGAATGCGACTCGGCGTGCGCCTTTATATTTCTGGCGAGCAGGAAACGTTACGTGGCGCCAAATGCCAAGATCGGTGTCCATTCGGTTTCCAACATTCATGGGAACGAAGACAATGGAACGCTTCGCGACACGATCAAGCTTGCGAGGTTATCGGCCAAGCTCCGCATCCCTCCAGCGGCGATTGGCATCGATCGCATCACCCGCACGGCGACTGCGGAATCAAAGAGCTCCATCTGCGGCACGGAGCCCTCGAAGAGCGCGTCGGAAGGGGAACGTCCGACGCCGAATACCGCAGGCTCGAAGGGAAGCTAGACCAGGATTTTCGCCAGGCAAGATGCGGAGCCCGGCCTACGCGGGTGCGCGCCACGAATATGTTGATTGTCTGCTCGGGCGGTTGCGGCGAGGCCGCTCTTATAGCCCAGTTGGGTCAGCCAGCGTGCCGCATGTGAACCGGATTGTTTGGCACAAGTTGCACTGGTCCCGCGGTTCCACCGTAATCTATACTGACAAGCATGGGGCACGGCAGCGACAAGTCTTGGCGGTTGCGTGGAGCAGGCCAGCAGGCCAGCGCTCGCAATTGGCTGCGTCATTGGCTTGAAGTGGTCGACGGCGATGTCGGCTTCAGGATCGTGGTCATGTCCGCAGGGATGCTGTCGAGTGTGGCGATCGCCTTTGGATTGCTGTCGTCCTGATCACCCTCCTGTCTGAAGTTGAAGCAGCTATCTTGGTCCTCTAGCGTCGGAGGAATTGCGCACGCGCGAGAGCGCGGCCTTCGAAAGACCAGTAGTGCTTCGCCTCACAAGCTGCGCGTAATCCGCGTGATGCTGAAATCCGTCGTATTCAGGTGCTTCGGCCGCGAAGCTCTGGCAATATGAGCACCATTTCAACACGACACGGATACTCCCGGCGGCAATGAATGCGTTTCAGATCAGCTGCAAATTCGAACGGGCGTCGAGACCGTCCGATGGCAAGTCCAGGTGTCGGGGCCTTCGCCATGATCGTCCTGATTGGCTGCGCGCAACAGACGGTCGCACAGCCGCTGACGCCGTTCCGGTATGAAGCCCAGGCTCAGCGGCATTGTCCCGGCGATACCGTGGTCTGGCTCGATTTCCGCCGCGGACGCTACTACCTCAAGGGCCAGAGCCGCTATGCCAGGGGCTTCGATGGCAGCTACGCGTGCAGCAATGAGGCGCGCGAGAGCGGCTATCGGCGTTCGTTGTTCGGGCTGCGGTGACGTCACCGAAGGCCGGTATGAGATGGCCTACCAGCCGTAATAGCGCGGTTGGTAGTAGCCGTAGCCTCCGCCGGGCGGGCAATAGCCGTATCCGGCGCCATAGCCGTAACCATATCCGGCGCCGTAATAGGGATACCCGCCATAGTAAGCCGAGCTCGCGATGGCTCCGCCGACGATCGCACCGGGAGCGGCGGCACCCCATCCGCGATAACCCCATCCGCGATAGCCTCCCCAACCGCCGTAGCCTCTCCAGCCGCGATAACCCCAACCGCCGCCGCGCCAGCCGCCCCAGCGCACCTGAACGGCGGCATTGTCGACCGCGCCTTTCATGGCAGCGAGGTTGGTCGGCAGCGGGGCCGCCTGGCCCGCGCCGAAGCCGGTCGCGCTCGCCAGCAGGATCAGCGCCAGCAAAGTCTTGGTGTTCTTCATAGCGTCCTCTGCAGTCGTCTGACACAGGCCTGATCATCGAACGGCACCCGGATCGAGGCTGCTTCCGGATCGTGCGCAGCCGAGCCTGTCGACCCGCAGCCGGCTGAAGCTTGATTTGAATCAAAGTGCGGACGCGTCACGCTTGATCTGAATCAGACGATTGGCAGGTGGACGGCACCGCTTCCCACTCGCCTGATGACACTCAATCGGAAGCACATTCTTGAAAACCTTGCGCCAGCTCGTGACCGGAGACGAGTTCATCCAGCTCGCAATTCGCCTCGCATTACTGGCGCTGCTGATCACCTGGTCGTTCGTCCTGATTCGGCCGTTCGTGCCGATCCTGGCCTGGAGCGTGGTGCTCGCGGTCGCGCTCTATCCCGTCTTCACCTGGCTCGCAAAGATGCTCGGCGGCCACACCGGCATCGCGGCCCTCGTGCTGACCTTGATCGCGCTGGGCGTTGTGATCGGGCCGGCGACCTGGCTCGGGATTGGAGCGGTGGAGGGGGTGAGGGAGCTCGCCGGACAATTGAGCGCCGGGCACGTTGTCGTGCCGTCGCCGATGCCCGAGGTCAAGGATTGGCCACTGATCGGCGGTCCACTCTATGATCTCTGGGATCGGGCGTCGACCAATCTACGCGTCGTGCTTCGTGAGGTCGTGCCGCATCTGAAGCCGTTGGCCGGGACCTTGTTTGCGTTTGCGAGCAATGCCGGGGTCGGGATGCTGAAGTTTCTACTGGCGGTCGTCATCGCAGGGTTTCTGTTTCCGCATGGCGCGCAGCTTGCGGCGGCGTGCCGGAGCTTCCTGTCCCGCATCGTGCCCGAGCAGAGCGAGCATTTCCTCGACCTTGCGGGCGCGACCATTCGGGCAGTCTCCCGGGGGATCATTGGCGTCGCCGTCCTGCAGTCACTGCTGGCCGGCATTGGCTTCAAGCTGGCCGGAATTCCGAGTGCGGGGCTGCTGGCGTTTGTCGTGATGCTGCTGGCGATCGTGCAGATCGGGGCGGCGATCGTGCTGATTCCGGTTATCATCTGGCTCTGGTCGGCCAAGGACTTGACGACGGCGCTCGCTTTGACGTTCTTCTTCCTGGTCGTCGGCGTCCTCGACAACGTGCTGAAGCCGCTGGTCATGGGGCGGGGCCTGACCACGCCGGCGCTCGTCATCCTGATCGGCGTGATCGGCGGGACGCTTGCCCACGGCATCGTGGGCCTGTTCATCGGCCCGATCATTCTGGCGGTTGCCTGGGAGTTGATCACGGCATGGATCCGGGACGACCGCGCCCGGCTGGCGGGAGAGCGATGATGTTGTTTCAGCTCCTCGTGGGATCGGCGGTCAGCGCGATCAACATCGTGATCCATTCGCTGTGGACCGTTGCAGCCATCGGGTGGCTTCGCAACGTCGCCTTGACCGCGTCCGGCCGGGCGTGGCTACAGCTCAGCGGCGTGATGGTCGCAACTGCGCTTGCGCTGATGCTGGCTCACACGCTTGAGATCGTGGTGTGGACTGTGGCCTATTGGGTCCTCGGCGCAGCCCCCGATGGCAGCAACCTGCTGTATTTCGCCTTTGTGAACTACACCACACTCGGCTATGGCGACGTCATCCCGGTCAAGCAGTGGCAGCTGGTCGGACCGATGGCCGCCATGAACGGCATTCTCATGTTCGGCTGGTCGACCGCGGTCCTGTTCGAGGTGCTGCAAAAGACCATTGAGCGCCAGGCGGCGTTCGGCAAATCCCCATAATGCCGGTTAGTTATCCAGCCTGGACAGCTGGTCGCGGTCGACCAGCATGATTTCGCGCTGATTTGAGGCAAGAAAATCAAGTGCTCCGTAGGCGTGCAGCTTGGACAGCGCACGCGATACGGTCTCGAGTGTGAGCCCAAGATAGTCGGCGATATCGCGCCGGCACATCGGCAAAGCGACGACGCCGACCCCGGTCAGCCGGCGATCCATTTCGAGCAGAAACGCGGCGACCCGCTCCAATGCGGTCTTGCGACCGAGCAGCAGCATGTGATCTTCGGCGTGTCGCAGGTTACTGGTGGTCATGATCAGCAGGTTGCGAGCCAAGGCGAAATCGGAATCAGCCACCCGTTCAAGGCTTGTCCGCCTGATCAGGCGCACATTGGTGTCGACGATGGCTTCGGCGGTGAAACGGTGGGTGTCGGCATTCTCCAGGCCGAAAATGTCTCCGACGAGATGAAAGGCGCCAATCTGGCGCCGTCCGTCGCAGAGGAGCTTGTAGCTGCGGACTGCTCCCGAAACGACCTGGTAGACGTACTCCGCCGGCTCCTTTTCCCCGTAGATCTCGGTGCCCTTCCTGTAGTGGAATTCGCTGGTGATGCAGTTGGCGTGCTGGGCGGTCAGCCCGCCGAGGATGCTCGGTATATTGGCCGGTCTGACATTGACGCGAGCGAACATGGACCAACTCTCTTGGGTAACGACTGTTGCAGCGTCGGCGGCGGCTCGAAATGCTTGTCCGCGCGCAATGTCTACGACAGGGCCCGGCCAGTCTCTATTGGCCCTGAGGTCATTGTCCCAAAGGACAGGGTGCGCGAAATGCGGCAATTTGTTCGCAATTGGTGTGCACAGTCTTAGATTACTTTTCAATTTTCACGACGATAACCGGGTGCTAGGCTTTCAACCCATTGATCTCCGGCTCCGAACGCCATGGGCAGTGCAATTCGGCTCTCTGGACTGATCATCCTGCTGGCTATGTTATTCGCACCGGCTGGGCTCCGGGCGCAACAGATGCGCCCACATTCCATGCTGGTGCTGGACCAGTCCGACCGGCGTGGGCCCTTCTATTACCAGGTGTTCGTTGGCCTGAGGGACGCGGTGAGCGCCCACGGCCACGCGCCGACCACCGTCTACACGGAAAGCGTGGATCTCAATCGCTTCGGTGGTGAGGCCTATCAGGAGGATTTCCGACAGTTTCTCCAGGCGAAATATCGCGATCGGCCGATTGGCGTGGTCGTTGCTGTCGGCGCGGCCGCGCTTGAACTGGCACTGCGCTGGCGCCCGCAGCTTTGGCCTGACACGCCGATCGTGTTTTCGCTGGTCGAAGAGGCTGATTTCAAGCGAATGCGACCGCCGGCCTATGTCACCGGCGGCATCGTGAGCTCGAAGCTCTCGGATGCCGTCACGGCCGCCCGCGCCGTGGTGCCGGACCTCAAGACTGTCGTTCTCGTTGGCGCCGACTGGGAGCGGCAAGTTCTGTTTCGCAATTGGAAAGATCAAGCAGCGGCCGGCATTCCGGGCCTCGACATTATCGAGATCATTGGACGTCCGATGCCGGAGATCGTTGAGCGGGTCGCGGCGCTCCCCGACCATAGCGCAATCATCTACACGGGCCTCTATAGCGACGGCAAGGGCAACTACTATCCGCCCTCGGATGCCCTCGCATTTGTCGCGGCAAGAGCCAGTCGCCCGATTGTCATCGCGGCAGAGACTTTCCTCGAAGCCGGCGGCATCGGCGGATTCGCCATTGTCCCGTCCCTGATCGGCGCCGACGCAGCACGAAGGGCGCTGCGGATATTGGACGGCGAGGCGCCGGAAAGCCTGCCACCGTCGGTCATCGATGCCGTAAAGCCGATCTTCAACTGGCGGCAGATGCAGCATTGGAACGTCAGCGAAGCCAACCTGCCAAAAGGCAGCGAAATCCGCTTCCGTGAGCCGACCATCCTGGAAAGATATCGCTGGCGGGCGGTCGCCCTGGTCACGGCACTCCTGGTTCAAACCACGCTGATTGCATTCCTGCTGCACGAGCGGTTCATGCGGCGCAAGGCCGAGGTCGAATCCGGCAATCGCCTGTCTGACCTCGCCCATATCAATCGGCAGGCGACTGCCGGAGAACTCTCGTCCTCGATCGCCCATGAGCTCAACCAGCCCCTGGGCTCGATCCTCACCAATGCCGAGACCGCGGAACTGATCCTCGGCTCGCCGAGACCTGATCTTCAGGAGGTGCGGGAAATCATTTCCGACATCAAGCGCGATGATTTGCGTGCAAGCGAGGTCATCCGCAGGATGCGCAGCTTGCTGAAGCGTGCGCCGTTCGAGAAAAAGGACATCGATCTCAACCAGACCATGCGGGAAGCGTTTGACTTCCTCAAGCTGCAGGCCTCTGCGCGCAACGTCGCAATCTATCTGCAGACCTCACCGCAGACCCTGCGGGTGAAAGGTGACCCGGTGCAGCTGCAGCAGGTGATCCTCAACCTTGTGGTCAATAGCATGGATGCGATGGCCAAAATGCCCTACGGACGCACGATCATCGGCCGGACCGAGCTCAACGGAGATGCGTCGGCGGTGATTTCGATCTGCGATTCCGGTCCTGGAATTCCCCAGGACAGCCTGAACGATATTTTCGATCCGTTCTTCACCACGAAGGAGCAGGGCATGGGCGTCGGCCTGTCCATTGCACGGACGATCGTTCTGGCGCATAGCGGCCAGCTCTGGGCTGAGAACCAGTCCGGCGGAGGGGCGGTATTTCACCTTTCGCTGCCGCTGGCGGCATAGTGCGTATGGGTCTTGTTTGAGCAGGCGCAAGGTTCGATTTAGACCAACGCGGTATAGTTAGATCGCCGTAGATGATCATGCTATGAAGAGCGGCGGCGATTGGAGTGAGCGGCAATGCACGCTTACGTGCACATAGTCGACGACGATCCCTCGTTTCGCAAAGCGCTCGAGCGCCGGCTCAAGCTCGCGGGCTATCGTGTTGGCACGTACGCATCCGCCAGGGAGCTGCTCGATCAATTGCCTGACGACGGAGAGGCCGGCTGTATCCTGCTCGACGTGCGCATTCCCGGAATGAGTGGTCCGGAGCTGCAACGCCGTCTCAACGAGCTCGAGTCGACGCTTCCGATCGTATTCCTGACCGGGCACGCCGACACAGCGACCACCGTCCAGGCTATCAAGGCGGGTGCCGAGGATTTCCTGACCAAGCCGATCGCATCGGAGCAGCTGATCGAGGCAATCACTCGCGCCGTCGCGCGGCACGAACTGGTCCGGGACCAGAGAACCCGGCTTGACTCGCTCCGCGCGCTGCTCGCGAAGTTGACCCCCCGCGAGCGGCAGGTATTCGACCTGATCGTGTGCGGTCGGATCAACAAGCAGATTGCTCACGAGCTTGGGACGACCGAGCGCACGATCAAGGCGCATCGGCACCAGGTCATGGAAAAGATGCAGGTGCAGTCCCTCGCCGAGCTGGTTTCGATCGCCGAACGGCTCGGTGCGCGCGCGTCCGGTGGCGAAGTCAAGGCTTGATCCACCGGCAGCGCTGCCGTTCTTGTCCCATGGTACAATATGAAAGCTGTGTGACGGGGCTTATCTCGGCTATTGGCCGCGACAAGGTTGCGTGCCGATAGCCGCTTGACGTGTTCTTCATCCAAAGGCGGGTGAAGGTAGTTCAGCAACAACGTGGAGGCTTCCGGATTTGCCGACCGCGAAATTCGTTTTCGTTGTGGACGATAATCCCTCCATGCTCCGTGGAATCGGACGGCTGCTACGGGAGTACGGATTTGCATCCAGGCTGTTCGAGACTGGAAGCGCGTTGCTGAGGCATGGCAGCTTTGAAGGCGCCATTTGTCTGATCTTGGACATCAATCTCAGCGATGGCTCCGGGATCGAACTGCGGCACCGCCTGGCCGATCAGGGCATCGAGGTCCCGGTCATCTACATCACCGGAAACGACAACCCGGCGACACGCATGGCAGCGATGGCATCGGGATGCGTTGCCTATCTGACCAAGCCGTTTACCGCCAATTCGTTGATCCAACCGATCGAGCAGCTCCTGGCCGGCGTCGCCTAGCGATCGCAGGCGCCAATCATTCGTCGATGGCCTGATCGAGAGTCAGCGCGGGTGCGCCTTTGCGGACGGTCGCAAAGCGGTCAAGCGGCACCGATGTCGTCACCGTCAGAATGCTGGTGTCGACGACGTCAATCGAAAGCGCCGTTCCGCCGTCCATTTCCTCGAGAAGCTTGGGATCGGCAACATCCGCCGCGATGCACATGTTAGTCACGCACCACGTATAGGGCAGGCGATAGGCCCCCTTCTGGTCGACCGATAGCTTGACACCGGCCTGCAGATACATGCCGACCGGCAGGAACAGCTGGACGCGCTCGCTGCCGTCCTCGCGCTCGATCAGGTCGACGCGAACAGCGGTCTGGCCGGTTGCGAAGGTGCCGGTGATGGTCGTTCGGCACAATGTCTTGGCGCCGGCGGCGTTGAAGCAGAGCTTTCGCCACTCGCCATATTTGATGTCTCGTGCCGCGCGCGCTCCCCGCGGGGCCACTTCGCCACCTTCCTTGGTCGCGGCCGGCGGTGAAGATGTCTGCTGGCCGTTGGCGGCACTGATGCCGGCTGCGAGCAGCAACAACTTTGCCAAGATGCCGTATCGGACCATGGAAGCTCCTCCAGCGCGGTCGGCCGCCTAGCGAACCCCGACCAGAAAGCGCTCGACGAATGGCGACCAGATGGGAATGGAATCGGGAGAGCCGATCAGGAAATGCCCCTCGTCGCCGAATGGCGGCAGCAGATGATACTCGGCACGGCCGCCGGCGCCGTGAAGGCTTCGTACATCCGCTTGGACAGGGCCGGCCCGAAGAACGTGTCGTTCTCGATGTAGAACCACAGCATCGGTATCCGTGAAGTGTGGCCAAACGCGCCTGTCGCTTCGACCAGTTTGTCGGGAGCGCAATTGTTGTTGGGCTTGCCGTCGACACGGCCGCCGCGGCCCGCCGCGAAGGTGATGATGGCCTTGACTTGCGGTGGATTGAGGCTCGACAGCGCGATCGCCGCCCAGCCGCCGGCCGATTGTCCGACCACGATGGCGTCGTTCGGCACGATGCGCTTCTCGGCGGCCATGTAGTCGATGATCCAGAGATCGACCTGCGCAACGGCGAGGCCCGCATCGAGGAAATTCGGATTGGTGCATTTGCCGATCTTGGAGAAGAACGGGCCATAAAGACCGCGTTCGGGAATATCGATGGCCGCTGCGCCATAGCCGGTGCCGACCGGCGCCACGACGAGAAAGCCGCGCCGCGCGAACCACATCGCGGCGTCGCGAAATTCGACCAGCGGGAAGAAGCTGCGATCCCTCGCATTCAGCGAGACGCCATGGTTCATGATGACCAGCGGGAACGCGCCGTCGCCGACCGGACGGACCAGATAGGCGAACATGGGGAGCGGGAGCGGCAATACCCAGATCTCTTCCTGGATGGGCCGGGATGAGCCTTGATCGCCGGCGCGTGCCACAGCGATCAGCCCAAGCAACAGAAGCGCTGCCGTTGCGAGGGTCCGTAAGCGGTGCTGACGCATGCCATGCCCTCCAACGGTCATCGAGCTGAGCAGGATAGGAGCCACCTCGCCGACCGCGAGGCCTTGACCTGAATCAACGTGTATCCGCTTGGTCGGCGCAACCACATGCAGTCACTGCGGCTTCATACGGCGGGCTTGATGTCGATCCACGGGAATGTGAGTGGGGCGAACTGGCCCGCTGACTAACGTGCATCCTGGCTCGTCCCGATCCGGCTGCGGCTTGACTTGGATCAAAGGGAACGCCGGGCGCGCTTTCTACGATTGGACAGAGCCAGCGCCAAGATCGGGAGACTCTCATGGCAAGCGAGGCGAAGCCGGCACAGCAGCGCATCGACCAGTTCTTCTCTGGACCCGGCGGACGCGCCGACAATTGGCGCGATCTGGTCGAGGCGGCAAAGGTGTGGAGCAGGAGCGGCGACCGTACGGCGTATGACGCGGCGCTGTCGGCGCTCGCGGTCACGGAGGAATTTCACGGCTATCCGGGCCTGCATCTGATGGCGGCATTGAAGGAAGCCGCCGCCTCGTCTGGCGATGCTGCCACGTCGCTGGCGCTGTCGACCCGGATTGCCCAGGCCCTGCAGACCCGCTCGTTCCGCCAGCACGCCGGCGACTGGAGCTCCGAGGGCGAAGGCGACAACGGCGTTCCCGATCTGCTGCCGCCGACATTCGGCAGTCTGGCGGCGCGCCGGCCGTATTTCGAAACCTTGATCGTCACAGGCGTCGCGGCCCAGAGCTGGCCAGGCCTTTGCGCCGAGTGGCGGAAGCTGCGGCGGCAGGTTGACGCCTTCATCTATGAACCCGTGATCGTCGGCAGCCTCGAGGACGCATTCTGTGCGGCGATGTTGAACCCCAACATCGCGGCGGTGGTGATCAATGAAGGCTTTGGTCTGCACTCGCGCCACGATGCGCCCGTGCTCCGAGCCATGATGTCAGCAATAGGCATCAACAATGAAGCCGACGCGTCTGCGCTAGGGCTGGCCCACATCCTGAAGCGGGTTCGCCCGGAGCTCGACATCTACCTGATGTCGAACCGCGATGTGGAAGCGATCGCCGGCAACCCCGAGGCCGACGTGGTCCGCCGGGTGTTCTACTCGGTCGAGGATATCCTCGAATTGCACCTTTCAATTCTGGAGGGCGTGCAGGATCGCTTCGACACGCCGTTCTTCGACAATCTGAAGAAATATGCGCAGCGGCCAATCGGTACCTTCCACGCGCTGCCGATCGCGCGCGGCAAGTCCGTCTTCAAGTCGGACTGGATCCGCGACATGGGCGAATTCTACGGGTTGAACCTGTTCCTTGCCGAGAGCAGCGCAACCACCGGCGGCCTCGACAGCATGCTGGAGCCGACCGGCAACATCAAGAAGGCGCAAGAGAAAGCCGCGCGTGCGCTGGGCGCCGACCGTGTCTACTTCGTGACCAACGGCACCTCCACGTCCAACAAGATGGCGGTGCAGGCGCTGCTCGGCCCCGGCGACATCGCGATCGTCGATCGCAACTGCCACAAGTCGCACCACTACGGGATGGTGCTGGCCGGCGCGCAACCGCTCTACGTCGAAGCATTCCCGATGACCGAATATTCGATGTACGGCGCGGTGCCGCTGAAGACGATCAAGCAGGCGCTGCTGAACGCGAAGGCGGATGGCCGTCTTGACCGGGTCAAGATGATCGACCTCACCAACTGCACCTTCGACGGCCACATCTACAACACGCGGCGGGTGATGGAGGAATGCCTCGCGATCAAGCCCGACTTGATCTTCCTCTGGGACGAAGCCTGGTTCGGCTTCGCGCGCTTCTCGCCGTTCCTGCGACGGCGAACCGCGATGGGCGCGGCGAACGAGATCGAAGCCTGGATGCGCGATCCCAAGTCGGTTGCCGCTTACGAGAAGCAGCAGGCCGAGCTCGGCAAGAACCCCTCGGACGAGGTGCTGCTCGAGACCAGGCTGATTCCCGATCCGCGCCAGATCCGGTTGCGCGTTTACCAGACCAACTCGACCCACAAGTCGATGTCGGCGATCCGGCAGGGCTCGATGCTGGCGGTCAAGGACATCGAATTTCACACCGTCGAGGCGCAGTTCAAGGAGGCGGTATTCACGCACGCCTCGACCAGTCCGAACCAGCAGCTGATCGCAAGCCTCGACGTCTCGCGCCGCCAGATGGAGCTCGAGGGTTATGGACTGGTGGCCAATGCGATGGAGATCGCGTTCGCCATCCGCCATGCGGTCAACACCAATCCGCTAATCTCAAGGTATTTCCGCGTTCTGGGCGCGGATGCCATGGTACCGAAAGAATATCGCCAGAGTGGCTTCACCGACTATCTGGCGGCCGGTACCAATTGGGCGAGTGCCCTGAAGAGCCTGAACGACGACGAGTTCTGTCTCGATCCGACCCGCATGACGCTGGTCTGCGGCACGGCCGGGTACGACGGAACACAGTTCAAGGGTTTGCTCGCCAGCCGCTACAACATCCAGGTCAACAAGACCTCGCGCAACTCGGTCCTGATCCAGTCCAACATCAACAACACGCGGAGCGATGTTGCGCATCTCGTCCGGGTGCTGGCTGAAATTGCCGGTGAGATCGATCGTGGGCTCGCCAAGGGCGGAGCGACCGCCAGGGTCGATTTCGACATGCGGGTCAACAGCCTGATGAAGGATGTTCCCGACCTGCCGAACTTCTCGCATTTCCACGCCGCCTATCGCGGCGATGCCGGTACGAAGACGAACGAGGGCGACATTCGCGGCGGGTTCTACTCGGCCTACGATGCCGCGGGGTGCCAATACATTCGCCTGAACGATCCCGAGATCGACCGGCGTCTGAAGAGCGGACCGGATCTCGTCTCCGCGAATTTCGTGATCCCTTATCCGCCGGGCTTCCCGATCATGGTCCCCGGCCAGGTGATCACGCAGGAGACCATCGATTTCATGCGCAAATTGGACGTGAAGGAGATCCATGGCTACGACGCGGCCGAAGGCCTGAAGCTCGTGACGGCCGAGGCGCTGGCCAGGATGGGCAAGCCGCGGGCGGCCTCGCCGAAGCTCAAGGCTGCATCATAGGGAGAAGCGATCACGCAAGGCACCGTCACATTCCAGCGGCGGTGATCCTTGCGCGACAGGTTCGTAACGCAACCGGTTTCTGGAGGGAAGACATGAGGAAAGTGGGTTTGATCGGAGCTGTTGCTGCGCTGGTGATGGGATTGGCTGGTTTCAGCACGCCATCGCTGGCCGAGACCGGCTCAGTCGCCGTCATCTTCACCAAGGGTGGTTTCATCGTTGGTGTCGGAGGCGGCGAGGGCGTGTTGACGCTGCGCGGCAAGCACTATCCGTTCACGGTGTCGGGCATGAGCGTCGGCTTCACGATCGGGGCCTCGACCACCAAGTTTGTCGGGCGCGCCATCAACCTCAGGGGGCCCGCCTCGCTCGAAGGCTCCTACAGCGTCGCAGGCGCCGGCGGTGCGATTGCAGCGGGCGCCGGCGGCGTGCAATTGCAGAACGCCAATGGCGTGATCCTGCAACTCAGTGGTCCGAAGGTCGGCGCCGAGGTCTCGGCCGCCGTGGGCGGCGTTTCGATCCGCCTGAAATAGTCTGAAGAACGAGGCCGCGCGGCAGGCGCGGCCCCACCTTCAGTAACGTTCCTCGACGAACTTCATTCCGCGCAGACCGGCCTGATCGTTGTAGCGGCCTTTGGTTGAGCGCCTGGGCAGCTTGACCTTGTCGCGCTTGATCCGGCCGTGAGGAATTGTCTTCAGCAGGAATGAGATGCAGTTCAGCCGCGCCCGCCGCTTGTCGTCGGACCGGATCACGTTCCATGGCGCGTGCTTCGAACTCGTCGCCTTGAACATCAGGTCGCGTGCGCGGGAGTAGTCGTACCAGCGCCGGTAGGACTCCGTGTCCATCGGGCTGAGCTTCCACTGGCGCAGCGGATCGTCGATCCGAGCCCTGAAGCGGCGTTCCTGCTCATCCATCCCGACCTCGAGCCACAGCTTGATCAGGATGATGCCGCCCTCGATGATGTATTGCTCCATCTGCGGGCAAAGCGAGAGAAACCGTTTGTGCTCCGCTGCCGTGCAGAACCCCATCACATATTCCACGCCCGCGCGGTTGTACCAGCTGCGATCGAAGATGACGATTTCCCCGGCCGCCGGAAACTGTTGCATATAACGCTGGATGAAGAGCTGGGACTTCTCGCGATCGGACGGCGCGGGCAGGGCGACGACGCGAAACACGCGCGGGCTGACCTTCTCGGTGAGGGCCTTGATCGTTCCGCCCTTGCCGGCGGCGTCGCGTCCCTCGAACAGGATGATGACCCTGAGCTTGTTCGCCTGCACCCAATCCTGCAGACGGCAGAGCTGGACCTGGAGCTTCTGCAGTTCCTCTTCATAGTCCTTGCGCTTCATCTTCTCAGCGGACTTGTCTTTCGCCATGGATATCCCGTCCATCGTTTGAGCTAGTCGCCCCAGGCAATGACGATGCCGATGTCGCCAGGCATGCCGCCGGGGTAATCGACGACCTGGTAGCGGATGCGGTAGCCGCGCGGCTGGAGGTAGTCCGCCCAGAGCTGGTAGATCTCCTTGGGAATTCCTGTCAGCGTCTTCTCCCAGCCGGCCTCCATCTGATTGATGGCCCGCCCCTTGTCGGTGCACAGCGAGTTCGGGAAACGATAGACCTGAACTTCGCTCAGGCCGTTGCGCACCGCGCGCTGAATCACCGTCGATGCCAGCTTGACCTTCTCGTCCTCGGTGAGCCCGGAGGGCTTGCTCAGCCGCTCGATCAAGGCGAGCTTTTCGGCTTCGATGGCGGCTGCGCGCTTTGCGTGCTCCTCGGCCTTTTCGGCGTCCTTGGACGCGGCCTGCTTCTGGATCTCGTGCGCGTTCGGGATCAGGTCATCGATTTTGTCTCGCATGGCTGGGGACTCCTAAGCCCGCTCATCCACCTTGCCCCGAAAACGGTAGGGACGAGCCGATCGGCTTCCTTGATCCAGATCAAGCAAGCGCGACAGGATCGTCAGCATCGTCGATCAAGATTCACCTGCGGCTATATTGCGACCGGAGACTTGGCTTGGGAGACTTGGCTTGAGCGAACAGATGCATCCGCTGGCTCCGCATCATTTGCCGTTTTTTATTCCCGGCGCCGACGGGTCGGACACCCTGACGGTTGTGATGGGCATTTTTCTTGTAGCTACAGTCTTATGGGTTGGCACCCTTTACTGGAAGCTGCACAGCCTGCCGGAGCGCATGGCGCACAAGTCTCAGAAGCTTCAGTTCGAGATCGTCGCCGTCCTCGGCCTGATCTCGCTCTTCACCCACATGCACATCTTCTGGATCGCTGGCCTGCTTCTGGCACTCATCGACTTGCCGGATTTCGGCACGCCGATCCGCAGCATTGCCGATTCCGTCGAGCGTATCGCCGATGCCACGCCGAGCACGCCTGCTGACGAGTCCGAAGTACCCGGCGGCGGTCCCGACGTTCGGGCACCGGCGAAGCAAGTGGTGCACAACCATGCTTGAGCTCATGATCTGCTCGTTGGTGACGATCCTGCCGGATTATCTCTACCGCCGCTATCGGCAAGGCAAGCGGTTCGGCAAAGAGATTACGTTCTTCTCCGTCTGGTACGAGCTGAGGTGGGGTATCACCGGCTGCCTGATGCTCACGGTTTCGCTGATCACAATGATCTTCTACTTCCATCCCTCGACTACCTCCGCGGCGCTTTACTTCAGGACCGTGCCGATCCTGCCTGAAGGGTCCGGCCGCGTTGTCGAGGTCAATGTCGACTTCACCGCGGCGGTGAAGAAGGGGGACGTTCTGTTCCGGCTTGATAGTTCGAAGCAGGAGGCTGCACTCGAGACCGCCAAGCGAAAGATCGCCGAGGTGGATGCGTCGTTAACCGCGGCTCAGGTCGACGTCGTGAAGGCGGACGCTCAGATTGGGGAGGCGAAAGCCTCCTTGCAGCAGGCCAAGGATGAGCTTGAGGTGAAGAGCGAATTGCAGCGCCGCAATCCCGGCATTGTGCCGCAACGTGACATCGAGAAGCTGCAGGTTCTGGTTGATCAGCGGCAGTCCGGCGTCGATGCAGCCAGTGCCGCTAAGGAGTCGGCGACGTTGCGCGTCTCCACGCTTCTGCCGGCCGAGAAGGCGAGCGCCGAGGCCGCGCGCGCACAGGCGCAGGTTGATCTTGACAAGACCTTCGTCCGAGCAGGCGTTAACGGCCGCGTCGAGCAATTCCTCGTTCGCCCCGGAGATCTCGTCGCCCAGATCATGCGGCCGGCCGGAGTCATGATACCCGAAGAAGCAGGCCGGAACCGGCTGCAGGCGGGGTTCGGGCAGATCGAGGCCCAGGTGATGAAGCCCGGCATGGTCGCGGAAGCCACTTGCATGTCGAAGCCCTGGGTTATCATTCCGCTGGTTGTCACCAGCGTGCAGGATTTCATCGCCGCCGGCCAGTTTCGGGCCAGCGAGCTGTTGATCGACCCGCAGAACCTGCAACAGCCAGGTTCAATCCTCGTGTTCCTCGAGCCGCTCTACAAAAACGGCCTTGACGGCGTGACGCCGGGCAGCACTTGCATCGTCAATGCCTACACGAGCAACCATGACGAGATTGCCGATCCGAAAACCAGCGCGTTGAAGGGCTTCGCCCTGCACGCCGTCGATGCGACTGCCCTCGTTCATGCATTGCTGCTTCGGATCCAGGCTCTGCTACTGCCGATCAAAACGCTGGTGCTCAGTGGCCATTGACGGGCGCGAACAGGGAGGCAGCAGATGAATCTGGATGGCAAGTTTCGCGCAATCGTGGTGACGGGTATGATCTTCGCGCTACCGGATCATGCGCTCGCCTTCGATCTCACAGGCGCCTGGGCGACAAGTGCCGAGCAATGCCGAAAAGTGTTCGTGCACAAAGGCAGAGCGAACCAGCTGACCTTCTCGAACTTCTCGGGCGTCTATGGCGGTGGATTTATCGCCGAGCCCGATCGCCTCCGCGGCAAGTTCGAGAACTGCAAGATCAAATCGCGCAAGGACGATGGCCTGAATATCAACATCATCGTCGGTTGTGCGTCTGGAATCATGGTGTCGAATGTGCAGTTCTTCCTGAAGGCCGTCGACGACGATACGATTACGCGCCAGTTCCCGGGCATCGAGGGGATGGAGGTCAACTATCATCGGTGCAAGATCTAGCCTCTGGCTCCCGCACCGGCTCAGGCCTGTAAGACCGTTGTTGGCTGATGCCGAACCGATTGGGTGACGCGACGTGGATCCGAGCAGGTTGCCGAGGTCATTGCGCATCGCCCTTGTGGTTGGGCTTGTCCTTTTGGCAGGCGGCGCCAGCCTGTTGGGCTACCGCTGGTATGAGCGGCCGACCACCTTGACGATCGCAGTGGGTTCGCTGGATGGCGAAGCCGGCAGGCTGGTGTCGGCGATCGCCGCAAAGTTCGTACAGTCGAAAGCGCCGGTCCGCCTCAGCCTGGTCCAGACCCCGGGACCGCTCGAGTCCGCGACGGCCTTCGCGTCCGGAAAGGTCGACCTTGCCGTCGTCCGTGGCGATGTCGGTGATCTCTCGCAGGCCCAGGCCGTCATCGTATTGGCCCACGCCACCGTGCTGATGGTTGCGCCGCCCGGCACGTCGATATCCGATGTTGCGGAGCTGAAGCGCACCACGATCGGTGTGATCGGCGCCGAGGCCAATCAGAAGCTGATCAAGGTGCTGACCGACGAATACGATCTGACGCGCGCAGGGGTGACGTTCAAGCCGCTTGCCCCCGCGGACGCGCGCCGGGCGCTCGAGGCCAAGGACGTGCGGGCGATCCTGCTCGCGATGCCCCTGACCGAGAAATATCTTGCGCTGCTGCGCAATGTCTTCCCGCACACTACGCGGGCCGGCCCGGTGATGATCGCCATCGAGTCCGCCGGCGCGATCGCCGAAAAGGAGCGCGCCTATGAAAGCTTCGATGTACCGAAGGGAACCTTGCGTGGCTCGCCGCCGATTCCTTCTGACGATCTGACCACGTTGCAGACGTCGTTCTATCTGGTAGCGCAGAAGAAGCTCGGGAATGATCTGATCGGAGACCTGACGCAGTCGATCATGAATGCGCGGCGGGATTTGCTTGCCGAACTGCCGGCGCTCTCGCAGATCGCAACGCCCGATACCGACGCGGGCGCCTACATCCCCGTGCATCCCGGCGCGGCGGCGGTCTATGAGGGAACCAGGGAGAGTTTTCTCGACCAATGGGGCAATGCGATCTTCCTGACGCCGATGATTGCAGGCGCCCTTGCGTCTGTGCTCGCGGCGGCGTGGAAATTCCTCCGGTCTGCTGAGGCACCGAGCCGCAAGGAGGCGCTCGATACGCTCTATGCGCTGGGGCCTCGCATTCGGGCGGCCGGGCATGAGGCGGAACTGGAAGAGATCGAACACGAAATCGACCAGTTGCTGCGTACGCAGCGCGAGCAGCCGGTCGCGGACGACAAGGCCGAGCGCGCGGTGACGGCAGTCAACGTTGCCGCTCATCGGCTCGAGAACCTGATCCATGATCGCCGCATCCATCTCGCGTCGCAGCAGCCGGGCCAGATCGGAAGCTGAGTGGACGGACATTTTCCTTGATCTCGATCAAAGAGGGGGCATGGCCGTAGCCGATGCTGTCGGCCGTTGGTGTCGATGGAGGTCGCGATGGTCCGTTGGGGCAAGACGCTGCTCGCGGTCGTGCTGGTGTCGATGACGTCGGTCGCCGCATTCGCGCAGACGGCTGACAAGCCGCCAGCCCAAACCAGTCAGCCCGCTCAGGCCAGTCAGCCGGCCGCGGCGGCGACACAACCGGCCGATCAACTGCTGAAGCCCGAACAGCTGGAAGCGCTGGTTGCACCCATCGCGCTCTATCCGGACTCGCTGCTGGCCAACGTGCTGGCGGCATCGACCTATCCGCTTGAGGTGGTGCAGGCCGATCGATGGCTGAAGGAGCGCAAGAGCCTGAAAGGAGACGCGTTGAAGACCGAGGTCGACAAGCAGGCCTGGGATGACAGCGTCAAGGCACTCGCAAGCACCGCTGACGTGCTCGCGATGATGAGCGACAAGATCGATTGGACGAAGAATCTAGGCGATGCCGTGCTGGCCCAGCAGCCCGATGTCATGGATGCGATCCAGCGGCTGCGCAGCAAGGCGCAGGCCAACAACAAGCTGGTGACGACCAAGCAGCAGAAGGTCAGCGTCCAGACCCAGGAGAACAAGCAGGTCATCGTCATCGAGCAGACCGATCCGAACACGGTCTATGTACCCTATTACGATCCGGCCACGGTCTACGGTGCGTGGCCCTATGCTGCCTACCCGCCGTACTATTTCGGCTATCCCTCCTATATCGGTGCCGGTGTCGTCGCGGCAGGCCTTGCTTTCGGCGCGGGATGGGCAATCGGACGCTGGGGCAATTACTGGGGCGGCGGCTTCAACTGGGGCAATCGCAACGTCTATGTCAATCACCGGACCACCAACATCGCAAACGGCTGGCAGCATAATTCGGCGCATCGCCAGGGCGTTCGCTACAACAACAGCAACGTCCAGCAGCGCTTCGGCGGCAACAACAACCGAGCCGGTGTCAGCGACCGGATGAATTATCGCGGCCGCGACGGTCAGCAGGTCCTCAATCCCGGCGGCGATCGCCAGGGCGCAGATCGCGCAGGGGACCGGGGCGGCGATCGTGCAGGTGATCGCGCCGGAGATCGTGGAGGCGACCGCGCTGGCGATCGTGGCAGAGGTGGCGACCGTGCCGGTGCGGGCGATCGCGCCAAGGGTGGCGATCGCGCAGGCGCCGGCAACCGGGCCAAGGGCGGAGGCGATCGCGCCAAGGCCGCCAACCGCGGCAGTGCCGGTAACCGCGCAGCTGCGGCGAATCGTGGCGGCGGCAATCGCGGCGGCGCCATGAACGTGTCTTCTGGACGGGCAGCTGCGGCGGCGTCGGCGCGCGGGCGATCAAGTATGGCCAGCATGCCGCGCGGCGGCGGCGCAAGTTTCGCCGGCCGTGGCGGCGGAGGCGGCTTCCGCGGTGGTGGCGGAGGTGGTGGCTTCCGTGGCGGCGGCGGTGGCCGACGTTCCGACATTGCGCTCAAGCACGATATCGAGCTGCTTGGGTATGTCGCCAACGGCCTTGGCTACTACCGCTTCAGCTATCTCGGCAGCAGCAAGGCCTATGTCGGCGTGATGGCGCAGGAGGTCGAGCAGGTCATGCCAACGGCGGTGACGCGCGGCACCGACGGCTATCTCAGGGTCTATTACGACAAGCTCGGGATCAAGTTCCGCAGCTACCACGACTGGCTTGCCGCCGGCGCAAGGATTCCATTTCCGTCGGAGGCATCACGATGACAGGCTCTTCGTACTCGCCGTTGAATCGTATTGCTTCCGTCAGCATGGCTGCGGCAACGGCGCTCGCCATGCTGCTGTCTCCGGCTCGTGCCCAGCAGGGCTTCCCCAACCCTGAAGACGCGGCGTCGGCCCTGGCAACTGCCGTCAAGACCGGCACGAGCCGGGCCATGCTGAAGGTGTTGGGCCGCGATGCCACCGACATCATCGAGTCCGGCGACGATGTCGCCGACGCCAATGCGCGACAGAGCTTTCTTTCAGCCTACGACGCCAGGCATTCGATCAAGGCCGACGGCAACAAGAAGGCCATCCTGATTCTGGGGACGGACGATTTCCCGTTCCCGATCCCGCTCGTCAACAACGCCGACGGCTGGAGCTTCGATGCATCCGCGGGCCGGCGCGAAATCCTCTACCGCCGGATCGGCCGCAACGAGCTGGCTGCTATCCAGACCTGTCTGGCCTATGTCGACGCCCAGAACGAGTACGCCGAGAAGGATCGCGGCGAGGGCGTCGGCACCTATGCCCAGCGCATCGTCAGCAGGCCGGGCAAGACCGACGGATTGTTCTGGCGTGACGACAAGGATCCGAGCCCGCTCGGTGAACTCGCGGCCCAGGCCGCGGCGGAAGGCTACAAGGTCGGCGAGCAGGCCGAGCCGTACCACGGATACTACTATCGCATCCTGAAGGCGCAGGGCTCCGACGCTCCCGGGGGCGCGCTGAACTATGTCGTGAAGGGCAAGATGATCGGCGGCTTCGCGCTGGTCGCCTATCCAGCGGAGTACGGCAATTCCGGCGTCATGACCTTCCTGGTCAACCACGCAGGCACTGTCTACCAGAAGGATCTCGGCTCACGCACCGATTTCCTCGCCAAGCGCATGATCGTGTTCGATCCGGATCACACCTGGAAGAAGGTGGATCCTACGAATCCGTGAGAGGGGCTGCAATGATGCGAGGCATTCGTCCCGTTATACTGGCGCTTGTCGCGATGGTCCTGCTGATCGCACCGTGCTTCGCGCAGGCGACGGGCCACGTCCAGGTCAAGTTCGTGAAGGCGGCCCTCATCGTGGGTGGCGGCGGCGGGACCGGCACGCTGATCTACCGCGGTCGGCACTATCCGTTCATCGCGTCAGGCTTCAGTCTCGGCGTATCCGCCGGCACCTCGGTGAGCTGGCTGGAAGGGACCGCTTCGGGCATCCGGGAGGTCAACGATTTCGCGGGCAGCTACGCGCTGGTCGGAGCAGGCGGTGCATGGGCCGCTGGCGCTGGCGGGGTAAGCCTGCGAAATGAACATGGCGTGGTGCTGGTGCTCAAGGGACCGAAAGCAGGATTGGAATTTGCCGCCAATCTGGGCGGACTTACGATTTCGCTGAGGTGAACTCGGGCTCCGCTTGCTTCAATTCCCGAATCTACTTCGGAAGACATTCCACATTGTAGGCAATGATGATCTGCGCCGGATCGGCCTTGCCGATGCTTTTCAAGTCTTCCATGCCGCTTCTTAGCCTGGCTCCAGCCTCCTTCAGACTGCCCTCGAGTGTAGCCTTGGCGGTGCGGCATCGCTCCTCACTTGTGAACTCCTGAAAGACCACGGTTGGCAGGAGCCTCCATTCGGCCTTGTCGCTCGTGGCAGCCGGGTTAACCGAATAGGAGAACACATACATCAGCACCCACATCTGCATGCGCCCGCTCTGATGCGAGACCGGAATGGCTCGCGAACCTTCGTCATCGAAATCTCGCTACGAAACTCCCGCGTGGACCATGATCTAGATCAAGCGTGCGAGCCGATCTGCATGATTTGGCGATCGGAGTTGCTTTGGCTTCACGTCGATTGGGGGGTATCCGGCGGCCGCGCGCCGGGCAATCGATTGATCTATCTCAAGACCAGATCCGAAGCGGAAGCTCAGCCTACATTTGGTGGACAGCGATAAGTCATCCAGACAATCGGGAGGTCAAGGCATGTACCGGCACATTCTCATTCCGACAGACGGGTCGGAGCTGGCGGAACATGGGCTCAGGCATGGGCTGGCGCTGGCAAAATCCCTCGGCGCCAAAGCATCGGTCATCTTCGTTGTGGAACCGCTCTCCGAGATAGGAGGGCAGTACCGTGAATTGCTCGCGAGATACACCCAGATTCGCAAAGAAGAGGCCACGGGCGCGCTGGATCGCGCCGCACAAGCGGCCAAAGAGGCCGGCGTTGCCTGCGAGACGAGCCTGGTGGAGAGCGGGCGACCTGATCAAGCCATCATCGCAGCAGCCAAGGACAAGGGCTGCGACCTCATTGCCATGTCGTCGCACGGACGTAGCGGGCTCTCCGCCCTTCTCGTCGGCAGCGTGACCAACAAGGTGCTGACGCAAGCAAAGACCCCCGTGCTTGTCTGTCAGTGAGCGTGCAGGTTGCCCGGAAGCAAACACGTCCGGCGCGATTCATGACATCGCTCCGACCGGCAAGGCCATTCGCGCGCGTATGGAGGTACGCCAGATCCGGGCGGCGGAAACCGTCGCCCGGGCATCGAAGCGGCATACCGGGGCCAGCCTGACGGCAAAGGGCGGACATGCACCGTCAGCGCTTCGCGGCTCCACCCTTCGCTGCTTCGTAAACGTCACGATAGCCCCTGGCGATCGTCCGAACACCTCGCCCGATATCGTCATAGACATCGTCAGGCAGGTTCGCGAGCGACACGCGAAGTGACCATTCGGGCGCGTCGAAGCCGCCTCCGTTCAACAGAACGATCCCGTGGGCTTCGGCCAGCCTGAATGCGAGGTCCAGCGGGTGGACATTCTTCTTCAGATGTTCGACGGCATCGTCGCCGATGTTCTTTCGGGCCCAGAACTCGAAATCGATCAGGCCGTAGTAGGCATCATAGTTCGGATTCGGGGTCAGCTTGTCGGCCAGTCCGAGGCCGTCGAGCAGCGACCAGAGGCGCTTGTTGACGATTTCCATGCAGGCGGCCTGGTAGGCCTTCTTCACGTCCATCATCTCGGCGAGCGAGAACAGGCTCATCATGACCTGCTGCGGCAACGACAATCCCGCGGTGTGATTGAGCGCCACGTCGCGGCTGTCGGCGACGATGCGGTCGATCAGCTTGAGCTTGCGCGGTTCGAGCGTGAGCGGCCCGTAGCGCTTGTCGAGCGCCTTCACGGCCTCGTCCGGAAGATTGGCGATCTTCTTGTCGAAGATGTTGTCTTCGTGAATGGCGATGGCGCCGAGACGCCATCCCGTGCAGCCGAAATACTTCGAATAGGAGTAGACGCCGATGGTGTTGTGCGGAAGCTCGCCCAATAGCGAACGGAAGCCATGCACGAAAGTTCCGTAGACGTCGTCGGTGAGGATCATCAGGTCGGGGCGCTTGGTCTTGACCAGATTGGCCAACTTGCCAACCGTCTCCTTGCTTAGCGCCATCCCCGGCGGGTTCGACGGATTGACGACGAAGAACGCCTTGATTTTCGGGTCCTCCAGCTTCCTGATTTCCTCGTCGGTGAACTGGAATTTGTTTTCCTGCGGAGCCCTGATCTGAACGACCTTCAGGTCGTAGTCCTCAAGGTGTGTCATCTCGATGTAGGGCGTGAAAATCGGCGTCGCCAGCGCAATCGTATCGCCGGGAACCAGCAGCCGATTGGCCTTCAGCGACTTGAAGAGGTAGCACATCGCCGCCGTGCCGCCCTCGACCGCATAGATGTCGAACTTCCCGGCCGGCCGCGGCTCGCCGCAAACCGCCCACATCAGATATTCGTGCACGATCTTCTCGTTGTGCACCAGCATGCGGTCCGGCACCGGGTAGTTGTCGCCGATGATCGAATCGACCAGTTCGTGGACGAAGGCGTCGGGCTCGAAGCCGAATTTCTGCACCGTAAAGGGCAGCATCTCGGTCAGGAAACCAGCGCCGGGCATGTCCTTGTGCTGTTTGAGCCAGGCCTCGAACCGTCCGGCAATACCGTTTGCCTGCGGCATGCCGCCGATGCCCGCCGGGTGTTCCATCACCCGCTTGCTCTCGGTGATGGCGAACTGTCCCAGTAGGAAAAAGCCTTCGCGCGGCGTCGTGGCAACCCAGTTCGGATTGCCTCGCCCGGCGTTCAGGAAGGGCATCTGACTCCGCTTCGAATTGGTCTTCGCGAGATTGATCAGCTCGTCCTTGATCTCGAAGGGGCTCAACGCCTCGAATTTCTTTAAGGTCAGAAGATCGGCCATTTTTACACTCCCGGGGGCGACGCAAGCTGTTGGGATGGAAGCGACAGGCTCTGTGCCTGCGCGATCGCGCGCAGCATGATCGGCAGCCGGTGACGACCCTTGATCTATGTCAACGGTCTCGTACACGCGCCCCCTGAGAGATCGTCGCGTCGCGATGCAACGTGCGAGAACCCGCACGCGGCAAGACGATGAAGCTGCAAGGCGATCGCGGTTGCGATTGACATAGATCAACATCCGTCTCGCCCACCATTGCCTGATGCGCACCGACACGATGTTTCGCCCTGCTTCGGCGCAACCTGCGCAAGATCGAAGTGGCGCAGGCCGAAGCTCCGGGACAGCACGAACAGGTGACATCATGATCGATTGGTTCTTCCAGACGCTCCGCACCTATCCCGAAATCGCGATCTTCCTCTCGCTGGCGCTGGGCTACTATTTCGGATCCTTCACCTACAAGGGTCTCGGTCTGGGCGCGGTCACAGCGACGCTGATCGCCGCCGTCATCATCGGCCAGATCGGGATCACCATTTCGGGCCCGCTGAAGCCTTTCTTCTTTCTGATGTTCCTGTTCGCCATCGGCTATGGCGTCGGGCCGCAATTCGTGCGCGGCATCGCGCAGGACGGCATTCCGCAGGCGATTTTCGCGGCCGTCGTGTGCGTCTTCTGCCTGCTGTCTGCCTATCTCGGCGCAAAGGTTGCCGGCTACGACGTCGGATCGGCGGTCGGGCTCTATGCCGGTTCGCAGACGATCTCCGCATCGATGGGGCTCGCAACCGACGCCATCAATCGCCTCGGTCTGCCCGCGGACGAAGCCAAGAAGCTGCTCGATGCCATGCCGGTCGCCTATGCCGTGACCTATATTTTCGGCACGGTCGGCTCGGCGATCGTCTTGGCCCTGCTCGGACCCGCGCTGCTCGGGATCGATCTCGAGACCGCATGCAAGAAATATGAGGAAGAGCACGGCGGCAAGAAGCAGCTGGGTGGCCCGGGAACGGCCTGGCACCAGTTCGATGTGCGCGCCTATCGCGTTCATGAGCGCGGACCCGTCGCCGGCAAGACAGTCGGGCAGGCGGAGGCACTGCTTCCCGATCATCGCATCTTCGTCCTCCGGCTCCGGCAAGCCGGCAAGATCGTTGAGGCAACTTCGGACACCGTGATTCATGCCGGCGACATCGTCGCCGTTGCAGGCCGCCGCGATGTGCTCGTCCAGCTGATCGGCGAGCAGGCCGAGGAAGTCGACGATCGCGAGCTGCTGGCGGTGCCGATCGAGGGCGTCGATGTCTACGTGACGAGCAAGGACGTCGATGGCAAGACGCTGGAGGAGCTGGCGAAAGAACCGGGCGCTCGCGGCGTGTTCCTGCGCAAGATCGCCCGCGGCGCGATCGCGGTGGAGATTCCGATCCTGCCGAACACCAGGATCAATCGCGGCGACATAGTCACCCTGGTCGGCCGCACTCCCGACGTCGCCGCCGCGACAAGAATGCTGGGCCGGCCGGACCGTGCGACCGACGTTGCCGACGTTGCCTTCATCGGGGCCGCCATTGCGATTGGTGCCCTTGTCGGCGCCTTCGTCTACAAGATCGGAAGCGTGCCGCTCACGCTGTCCACCTCCGGCGGCGCGCTGATCTCCGGCCTGTTCTTCGGCTGGCTGCGGTCCGTGCACCCGACTTTCGGCCGCATCCCGTCACCCACCGTGTGGTTCATGAACTCGGTCGGCCTGAACGTCTTCATCGCCATCGTCGGCATCTCCTCGGGTCCGGGATTTGTCGCCGGCCTGCAGAAGCTCGGCTTCAGCCTGTTCCTCTGGGGCGTCGTCGTGACCACGGTGCCGTTGATCCTGGCGATGTTCGTCGGCAAGTACCTATTCAGATTCCACGACGCGATCCTGCTCGGATGCTGCTCCGGCGCGCGGACGACGACCGCTTCGCTCGGCATGATCAACGACCGGGCGAAGAGCCAGATTCCGGGCCTCGGCTATACCGTCACCTACGCGGTCGGGAACACGCTGCTCACGATCTGGGGTATGGTGCTGGTCATGATGATGACATAGCCGCAGCCCGACGATGTTGACCTGGCTGCAGCAGTTTCTCGTCCGTTATCCCGAGCTCGCGCTGTTCCTGGTGATCGCTGCGGGCTATTGGATCGGAAGCTTCAGGATCGGCGCTTTCAGCCTTGGCCCGGTGACGGGGTCGCTGTTCGCGGGGCTCGCGGTCGGCGATTTCGCGCAGGTCCCCGTTTCCAGTATGACCAAATCCTTTCTGTTTCTGCTGTTTCTGTTCGGCGTAGGCTATTCGGTCGGTCCGCAATTCGTGCTGGCGATGAAGCGGGACGGGCTGAAGCCGGTGCTGATGGCCATCGTCGTCAGCGTCAGCGGCCTTGCGGCGGCGATCGTCGTGGCACGCGTACTGCGGCTTGACGCCGGCTTTGCGGCCGGGCTCCTGTCGGGTGCGCTCAGCCAGAGTGCCGCGATGGGTACGGCGACCGATGCGGTCAATGGCCTCGCCGTGCCCGAAGCACAGCGCGCGTTGCTTGTCTCGCATATCGCGGTGGCGGATGCGGTCTGCTACATCTTCGGCTATGCCGGCGTGATCACATTCTGCACGATTGTCGTTCCAGCACTTCTGAAGATCGACCTGAAGACGGAAGCGCTCAAGCTGGAGCAGGCCTTGGGCATCACGCGCGCCAAGCCCGGCCTCGCGTCCGCGTGGCGCAAATTCGAGCTGCGCGCCTACCGGCTGGATCATGACGCGGCGATCGCCGGACAGACGGTTACTGCTGCCGAAGCACGGATGCTCGAGCAACGCGTGTTCATCCACCGCATTCGCCGCGGCGAGCGCATCCTCGAGGCGGAGCCCGGAACGATGCTCGCGGCCGGCGACGTCATCGCGCTGTCGGCGCCGCGTCAGACCATCGTCGAACTGATCGGACAGCGAGGCGAGGAAGTGGAGGACCAGGAGCTGCTCGATATCCCCGTGGTCTCGACCGACGTTTTCCTGATCAACGCGAAGCTCGCAGGCAGCAGCCTCCAGCAGGTGTCGGAACAGGACTGGACGCGTGGCCTTTATTTGCGCTCGGTGAGCCGGGGCGGTGAAGCTCTCCCCATCGCGGCCGGAGTGGTCCTTGAGCGCGGCGACTTGCTTCGCATCGTTGGACCCGAAACCGTCGTGCAGAATGCGGCCAAGAACATCGGCGTCATTGTCGCACCGAGCACCAGCATCGATTTCGTGGTATTGGGGCTCGCGATTTTCTTCGGCGGCCTCGTTGGCGTTCTCGTGAGCTTCTCGGTTGGTGGTGTGACGATCTCGCTGAGCACCAGCGTCGGCACGCTGCTCGCCGGATTGCTGGTCGGCTATCTCCGCACACGCCTCCCGTATTTCGGCCGGATCCCCGACGGCGCCATCAGCCTGATGACGGCGCTCGGGCTCGCTGCCTTCGTCGGCCTGACCGGGATCCATGCCGGACCGATCTTCCTTTCCGCTATACGCGAGTCGGGCATCGGCCTGCTGCTGGGCGGCATGGTGGTGACCCTGCTGCCTCAGATCGTCGGCTTCTGCTTCGGCCATTTCGTATTGCGCATGAACGCGATCCTGCTACTCGGCGCGTTGACGGGTGCACAGACGGTAACGGCAGCGATGGCCGCCATTCAGGAGCGCTCCGGCAGCTCCGTCGTGGTGCTCGGCTATACGCCCGCTTACCCGGTCTCGAACATCCTGCTGACGACCTGGGGATCAGTCATGGTCGTCGTCTTCGCTGGATGAATCGCTGGGGATGACCGGCGGTACCCTTGCCATTGCTTGTAATCGCAGCGAAGGCGGCCGCCCCGCAAGCCATCGGTGAGGAACACGCTGCATCACGCCTGCGGTTCGCCGATCACATGCACTCTGCAGGCCAGCCGCCTCCCGACCGACGACCTCTTGAGATTCCGCACCTAGTCCTCGCAATCGTCCCATTCTACCTTGTTGATTTCCAAATAGCCGGAAACCGCCGAGCCGATCGTCGGGAAGAAGTAGGCTTCGCCGAGCTGCGCGAACAGTCCAAATCGCTTCAGCTTGTCCTTTACCGGGTCCTTGAGTTCAGCAAAGCAAAGTTCGATCCCTCTCTCGTGCAGCGCTTCGTCCAGTTCGGCAACGGTATCGCAGGCCGTGACGTCGACGCTGGTGACTGGCTCTGCCGCGACGACCAGCCAGCGAACCGGCGTGGGTGACGTAGCCACCGCGTCCAGGGCGCGTTCCTTGAAGAACTCGGCATTGGCAAAGAACAGCGGCGCGTCCCACCGGAATAGGACCAGCCCCGGGATCCGGCGCGCATCGGGGTATCGCGTGATGTCGTGATAGCCCTTGACGCCGTGCGCACGGCCCAGCACCGCGGAGTGCGGTCGCCATCCGTCCCACAGGAACTCCGCGATAGCCACGGCGATCGCGAGACCAATTCCGGGAATCGCGCCGAACACAGCCACGCCGACGAAGCACAGCACGATCAGCCAGAACTCCCATCTCTGAATGCGATAAATCCGCTTGAGGTCGGCGATCTCGAACAAGCCGATCGCCGCGGCGATGACGACGGCGGCCAATGCGGCATTAGGCAGATGCTGCAGGAGGTTTGGCGCCACGACGAGAAGGAACGCGATGGCGAGCGCGCCGACGACGCTGGTCAATTGGGTGCGGGCACCGGCAGCCTCCGCCACCGGAGTGCGCGAAGAGCTGCTGCTGATCGGGAAGCCCTGAAAAAAGCCGGTTGCCAGGTTGGCGGCGCCGAGCCCAACCATCTCCTGGTTTGGATCAACCTTGTCACCCAGTCGCGCGGCGTAGGTTCGTGACAGCACGCTGGTGTCGGCAAATGAGACGAGCGCGACGGCGCTTCCGCCGATCAGCACCGGAACCAGATCGGCATAGCTGATCCAGGGAACGGCAAGAGCCGGCAGACCTTGAGGAAGCGGACCCAGGACTTTCACGCCGTAGCCGGCCCCGAGATCAAGCGCGCCGACGACGAGGGTTGCCCCGACAACGGCAATCAGAATACCCGGCAGCCGCTTGTTGTCCTTGAGCAGCAGGATGACGATCAGCGTTGCGAGCCCAACCGCGAAAGCGACCCAGTTCGTCTTACCGTCGAGGACTGCGTTGCCGATTCTCCACAGGTCCCGCAATGGTCCTTCGCTCTTGATCGAGAATCCGAGCAGCTTTGGCAGTTGGCTGATCAATACGGTCAGCGCAATTCCGTTCATGTAGCCGTAGCGGATCGGCTTGGAAAGAAGCTCGGTCACGAAACCGAGCCTCGCGAAGCCCGTCAGCATGAGCACCGTTCCCGAAACGAGGGCCATCATGGCGCCGAGCGTTGCCGCGCGAAGGGGATCGCCACCGGACAGTGGGGCGACCACACCGAGAATGACAGCTGCAAGGGCCGAGTCCGGTCCGAGCACGATAATGCGGCTTGGGCCGAACACCGCGTAGGCCAGGAGCGGGATGATGGTCGCGTAGAGACCGTGGATGCCCGGCAGGCCCGATGCCGCCGCATAGGCGATACCGACCGGGACCAGCATTGTCGCAAGGACCAGGCCGGCAAAGATGTCGTGCGGCAGCCACGCCGCCTCGTATCGGCGGAGGGTGCCGACGCCGGGCATCCAGCGTATCCAACCACTCATTTGGCGAGCACTCCCGGGCTCGGTCGAGCGCATGGCAAATACTCCCAGGCCGGACAGGGTAGCCGCGCTGTTAGGCGATCGGCCGGCGAATTGACCGGAAAGCCAATCTGCACCAGCGTTTGCCAGCCCTGAGGGCGAGGCGTTGATCTATCTCAAGTCGGCCCGCAACGCCGACCGGCTCCCGAGTGGCGCTTCGTCAGCATGGAACGGATGGGCTCTGTTCAACCGAAGCTCGTGTGCCGGAACGAGGCGCGCAGCGGCGGCTATCGCAGGTCCCTTCGCTGATCGCGACGCCAGGAGCGCCTGCCGCGCGCCCCCGCAGGCCGGGGACACGTGCTTTGTCCCGTTCAGGAAAGCTTCAAGGTCAAGTGTCTGACTTGCGGGTCGCCGCCGGCGCTCGAACGGAACCCGAAGCGATTGAATATGCTGAGCATTGCCACGTTCTCGGGCAGGACTTCCGCGGTTAGTTCTTTCAGCCCTGCATCGCGCGCGATCACCAGCAAATGGCGCATCAGCGCCGTGCCGATGCCCTTGCCCTGATAGGCATCTATCACGACGAAGGCCAACTCAGCCCGGCCAGACTGCGCGACGATGTAGCGGCCGCCGCCTGCGATGACCGGCCGGCCGTCTTCGTCGATTTGCGCAACCAGCGCTACATGATCGGCGAAATCGATATTCATGAAGAACGAGATCTCCTTGTCGGAGAAGCTGCGCTTCGGGGCGAAAAAGCGGCGCTGTCGCGATTGGATGCTGGTGCGGTCGACCGCAGTGAGCATGTCTACCTGGTCGTCCGGCCGTAACGCCCGAACTTCGATCCTGCCGCCGTCACGCAAATGCTCGATCGCAGAATAATCAGCTGCACTTGGCATCGTTGTCCTCGCAAAGATCGTTGCCGGCGACACACCCTTGCGAACTTAGGGGGAGTGGTCGTCCTCGCCGACAGGCTGCATTCCGACAGAGAAGGAAGCGATTGTGGCGTCAATGTTGGCTTTCGACCCATTTGTCGGAATGACCACTGATTTTCGAGAGAATGAAGAGAATGATACGTCTCTTATTCGCGAGCCTTGACTGGGCGCCTTCGGGACGCGGGGATGCCCACGCTCAGACCGCAACTCGAACCAAATGTCAGCATCGGTAGTTGCGCCTCCAGGATTTGAGCCTACTCGGGAACCATCCAAGTCGGGCGATGATTGCACGCAAACGGTGGCTGTTGACGAAACTCCAAAGGACCCCTGTCCTGAGTTAGGCTACCCTCCGATAGGAAAACAGGGCTTCGGAAATAATGGGTCTTGCGCTGTAGCGGTCCCCCGCTACCAGAAAATATATATAAATCAGTCGGTTCCCGACATCGCTGCGCGCGCTTGGATGTAACCGTAGCGGATCGGTCGGGCTTTCATCGGCACGCGACGGTCATTTGATCCTCGAATTTTGTGCGGCATTCGAATCCTTGGCCGCTTGCTCGTTCGGATTCGCAACCCTCAGTCAAACAGCCGGTTTATTGCGATGGGTGGATCCTAGCCCAGGGGGCGGAAACGCGACCTGGCAGCAAAAGCGATCCTTCTTGTCGCATTCGCCGCCAGTCCACACGTTAAGGCAAATTCTATCGGCCCTTACTCGGGGGTGTTTCTGATGAATTCCTGGACGCGCGGCAAAACATTGTCGATGTCGCTCATTTCCATTTCGTGCGTCAGTCCATCGATCGTGCACAGTAACACCTTGGAATTCGGCAAAGCGGATCCGATGCTCCGGGCATTTTCCAGCGCAACTGAATTTTTCCCGCCCAAGATCCAAAGCGTTGGACAGAGCAGTTGCGCTGGGACGATTTCGCGCCAGTCGAGTATGGCGGTAAGCCAAGGAACTTCGTGCTGCGCACGGGAGCTCTGAAGATAAGCGCGCTCAGGATCCGTAAGCGACTCCAAATCGAGTGTCGCCTCACTTTGCGCGCGCAGGATCGGTATCCAGCGATCCCGAACACCCATCACCATGCGGCGGAAGTCGCCGGAGGCGCCAGGACCGAACGGCACACCGACCATGACGAACCGAGCTACACGCTCGGATTCGGCAGCAAGATAGCGGCCAGTATTTGCTCCAAAAGAATACCCCCAAAGCGAGAATCGTCCGATGCCCGCGTGATCGACAACGGACAAGATGTCTTGGCAGTGGCGCTCAATGCCGTATGCCTCCACGCTTGTGGGCTTGTCGCTGTCACCGTGACCGCGAAGGTCCATGGTCAGGACGGTGAAGTTCGAGCTCAACCTGTCCAGATAGCCAGCAGCTCGCCACGTTTGGCGTGACTGAGCCCCACCGTGCAGAAGCACGATAGCTGGACCTGAGCCAGTGATTTCATAGGCAATGCGAGTTCCGTCGTTTGACGTAGCGAAATCTGCGAACATGTTTTCTTGTTTCTTTGAGATGTGGTCGAAACTGGGGGAGTGCGTAGGCGTCTCAAGGCGCATCGCCCTGCAGACGTATCGCTCTGGTCAAAGATTGCGTGCTGTTGGCGTGCGGCCAATCGGCAAGCGACCACGGGTCGCCGCCAGGCGAGCCGAGCAAAGGCTCCGCCACGCGGGGGTGCCATAGCTTGCGAAAAGATCGTTCCCCGTCTCCTTCCAGAGCGGTGACGCGGGATCCATCCCTAGCATTCGAACGAAATTAGCATCGCCGACGACGATCTGCTTTGCGAACGGAAACAGAAACCGCTCACCACCTTGGCGACAGAACGAGCGGGCGTCAGCATAGGTTGCGAACCAACTGTTGAGCAGGAATTGACAACGAAGATCGTACCAAAGGCCGCCCAAATCATCGGACGGTTGGGCTCGCCCCTCCAAGACGCGGCGAAGGTGCTCCCAATCCTGAAATCCAAGTTCTGTGGAAACGATATTGAGGGCCTGCGCAAGCTTCCAGGATGCTGGCAAAGCCCAACGTCGTTTCCTTGAGATCCAGCGTGCGTAGAAGATCGCATCTGGCACCTGGTTGGACAGGTCATTCAGGCGAATTCGGGCACGAATCTTGACTTCGCGCAGGAGCTCGCTGGCGGCGACATGTGTCGACGCAAGCTCGATTTCATTTGATGGAGATAAAGGCACAACAACCCTCCGTTGGGATTTCGGCATTCCCGCTCTGCCGAACAAAGGGTCGAGTGAGTCGTCGTAACCCCGATGCCTTTCGAAGCATGTATCGCAACGGGGAAAGCGAAC